>JAKEGR010000093.1 GCA_022615465.1 Planctomycetota bacterium
ATTCACTCCGTTCGCGCCCAATGGAACAGGGCGAATTTGCCAGGCAACGATAGTTGGCAGCCGCCGCTGCCAAAGCTGGCCGATCTCTCCTTTGAGCAGTTTGAAGCCCAACTGAAAGCTCTTGAAGCGGATCCCAAGGCCCGGCAAGCCCTTGCCAAGGCCCATCCCTTGCTCTCTCAACTCCACAGTTTCCGTAACTCATTGAAGACATTGAAAAAAGCCGACGCTGCGGACATCGACATGTGGCAGAAGCGGATCAAACAATGCGAAGTGCAGTTCCTGGACGCGACGGTCAATGCGGAAAAGCTTGGCTACCAGGCCAAGACGCTCGAAGGCGGGTATGAACGTTCGGCCCTGGAGGAGCTGATTCGTTGGCGGTTGTGGGAGCGCACCGGCGGCGGCCTGATGGCCGAGCTTGGCAGCCACCAACTCGATGCAGCGAGCATTTTCATCACAGCCCAGCGCGAAGACGGTCGCAAGGTCAAGCCGCTGAGCGTCTCAGCCGTAGGTGGCAGATACATTTTCCCTGCCGACCGCGAATGCGAGGATCATGTTTACTGCACCTTCGAGTTTCCCGGCAAGGGCTATTACCGTGGCGAAGACACGCAGGAAGTGGCCGACCCAAACAAGAAAATTGGGGTCGTTTACTCCTCGATCAACGGCAACGGTTTCGGAGGCTGGGGCGAAGTCGTGTTCGGTACCAAGGGAACGCTCATCCTCGACCAGGAACAGGACGCGATGCTCTTCAAGGGGTCGGCAACTACAACACGGATCGAAGTGAAGCAGACCGGTAGCGGCCCGGCGATGGATACCTACGAAACGGGCGGCGGCGCGGCGGTCGCCCAGGCCGCCACGGCCGAGAACATCAGCCGTGGCTACACTGAGGAAATCGAACATTGGGCGTGGTGCATTCGCAACCCCGACCCGACCCATCTGCCACACTGTACGCCGGCGGTGGCCATGGCCGACGCAGTGATCGCACTGACTAGTAACCTGGCAATCGCGAAGAATGAGCGGATCGTATTCCAGCCCGCCTGGTTTGACATCAACAGCGATGAGACGCCCGAGGGGACCGCGCCCCGGCCAGTGGCCGAGCTGGGCAAGGCCTGAGCGTCCGTTGATTTGCTACGAACTGCCCCAGGGCCTCTTGAGCCGGGGAGCTTTCTGTACTGCTTGACCTGTTTCTGAACGCATACCGGGTGTTTGGCGGAGGCGGCCCTGACCATGGCACCCCGGTGGGTGCATTGCCATGCCGGCCCGGCTATATTATTTACCCAGACGGGACAACTGACAAACCTTCCCTTCATCGATGCTCTAGTTTGTTTTCTGCCACCAATAACCGTTGGATAACATCTGCGGGTGGTAATGCTGGCAGGCGACTAGGGTGGCCGTTTCGGCCGATGACATCCCAATGGGCGTTGTCTGGGTTCGATTCACCGTATTTGCCGGCCGACATTTTTGATCGCTCGTAAGCCGACATGGCCTCGGAGGAGTTCCACTTTGCGATTTGCTAACCACTCGCTTATTTCCTCATTCGTATTCTTGACAGTCCTGGTGGTAGACGCGCTGGCAATCGCTCCGCCACCAAGCGACACGCTGTTGCCATCGTCGGTTGTCGGTTACGTTTCCGTCGCGAACCCCGCCCAATTCGATCAGCACTGGGACAAAACACAGATTGGTCAAATGTTCGCCGACGAGCTGATGCAGCCGTTCCTCGAAGATCTGAAGCGACAGCTCGACACCAAACTCAATGGGGTCGAAAAAAGGCTGGGCATCACGCGGGACGACCTGAAAGGCGTGCCGGCGGGGGAACTGAGTTTCTCGATCATCGAGCGACATGGCAGCCATGCGGCGGTTGCCATCACACTGGACGTCACTGGTCATCAGGAGCAGGCCCAAGCATTCCTCTCCGCCGTTGAGAAGCATTTCGCCGCTCGCGGCGGGCGCAAGCAAGACGTCGAACATGCTGGCACGACGCTCCATGTTTTTGAAATACCAGCAACACAACCTGATCCAGTTGCACGGACCACTGTGTATTTTGTCAAGAATGATCTGCTCGTGGGCATTGACGACCGCGGCGAGGCGGAAGCGATTCTCGACCGCTTTTCTGGTGAAGCGAACGACAATCTGCGATCGGCCATCGCGTATCAAACAACCATGGAGCGATGCCAGCGCGAAGCGGCCGGGATCATTCCAGAGGTTTGTTGGTTTGTGGATCCGTTCCGATTCGTTTTTGCCGCGCGCACGCTTCGCGGTACGCCACGTCCCACACGGCGCGATGACTATGCGAAACTCTTTTCTGAACAAGGCTTCGATGCGATCAAGGGAGTGGGCGGTCACGTCAATCTGCTCGTCGAAGGTGGCGTCGAGGTTCATCATCGCACGGCAGTCTACGCGCCACCCGTTGCGGGCAAAGAAAGCGATCCGCTCCGCTGGGATCTCTCCATGCGGATGCTTCAACTCCCCAATGCAAAGCAATTTGAACCGCAGTCTTGGGTGCCGCGGATGACGGCTAGTTACACCGCGTTGAACTTGCAGATTGGAGACGCTTTCGACAACTTTGGCCCGATCTTCGACGCCATGCAAGGCCACGAAGGGGCTTGGAAAAACACGCTGGAAGGCTGGGAAGTCGATCCCTACGGCCCGCAGATCAATGTCCGCAAGGAGTTCATTGAGAACATGGGTACGCAGGTGAGCATCGTGACCGATTATGTTACACCGATTTCCCCGGCCAGCGAGCGATCGATCTTCGCCGTCGAGGCCAAAAACGAGAAACAGCTCGCCGATGCCTTGGCGAAATGGATGCGCAAGGAGCCGGACGTGGAACGCCGTGAGATCAACGGCATCGAAGTCTGGGAGCGTGTGCAACGCGCGACGGAGATCGAACAGATCGCGATTGATGTTCCCGGTTTCAGCACGCTCGATACGGAGGTAAAGAAACAATCTGACGAGGAACAGGATCGCGAGCGGGTGCTGCCAAACTCAGCGACCTGCGTTGCCTTGGGGCACCTGCTGGTGACCTCGGATATCAATTATCTGCGTGAAGTGTTGGCCGGCTTTGGCCAGCACGAGCGACTCGCCAGCAGCCTCGATTACCAGCAAGTTGCGGCCGTGATGAACAAGCTTGCCCCCGGTGATCGGAGCCTCTGGTCGTTCGCGCGTAGCGACGAGGAAATCCGCCCCACCTACGAACTCGTTCGTCAAGGGAAGATGCCGGAATCCGAGTCGATGCTGGGCAAGTTGCTCAACGACCTGCTTACCACCGACGTCGAAAAGGAAGAAGGGATCCTGCGCAAGCAGCGCATCGATGGCAGCAAACTGCCA
>JAKEGR010000094.1 GCA_022615465.1 Planctomycetota bacterium
AGTCGCGTGCTTGTTTCTCTCTGATTCCGCCGTCAGAATAACTAGTGCTGCGTCAACGCTTAGATTTCGGGTTACGATCGTCGTAAGTCCAAAGCACTGCTGGGCAAGCCAGCAGTGGCACCCGAGCTTTTGGCTTTGACTGAGCACTAGGCAAGCAAACCGCCACCAGCCATCAATCGCTTGGCGCCCTCGCGTCTATTGGGCCTCCTGGGTGATCTGAAGTCGCTCTTCTGGCGTGAACTTGCTGTTGGCGATCGGACCAGGCTGCCAGCTTCGCTCGAGTTCGCCTGGAACTGCCGGCTGGACAGGAATCAGGAACAACTCCTCACCCTGAGCGTCCATTTCGATCCGTCCGCCAGCCCGCTGGAGCGACTGCCGAGCGAGTTTTTCCGAGACCACCAGGATGCCGTCGAAATCGTAGGAAGTATGACTGAACTTCGTATGGTGTTGTAGCGCCGACGTGAATCGATCGGGGATCGCCGCCGTCCCGAGCGATGTAAACAGCACACCGCCAGCGCTGGCCGGGTTGCAGTCGCTATCTTGTCCGCAGCGCATCGCGATCGTGATCGTCTGTTCCGGGTCGCGGTTGCCATACAACAGGCCCATCAGGATGTAGGCGCCGTTGAGTTTTGCGTCGATGCTGAACGCTTCGTCGCCATCCGGCTTGGAGCAGAGTCCGTGGCAGTAGTGCGGATCAAGGCGATATTTCTCTTCGAGAAGGCGCCAGGTCTCCTCCCAGTCACGGGGATGTGCCTGGTGCCAAGCGAGCATATCGCGAACCATTTCGGCATATTGGCTCTCGGTCGGAATACACCGCAACCCGGCTTCAACGATCTTGACGGGGTCGCTTTCGAAAAAGGCTTCCGCGTACATACCGCCCACGAACTGCCCACCGTAGACGCCATCGCCGTAGTTCATCAGCCGGCCAAACTTGTCGCCCAACTCGATCACGATGTTCGGCATGCCCGGAGCGATCAAGCCGGTGAAGTCCGCCTCGATCTGGTAGTCAATGTCGTCGGCGTGGGAGTTGAATTGCGGGTGGCCGCTGTCCGGAGGCGCGATTCCCTGGCGGAGGTTCTTGCGACCGAATTTGTTGGCATGCCACAACTCGTAGCCGCTGTTGGCAAAATCGATTCCGGCCTGACGGATCGAAGCTTCCAAGCCGCCCTGTTCCAGGGTGCGGATGAACGTCATCTCCACGTAGAGGTCGTCCTGGTCGAACTGATTGATCATCTCGGGCTGCCAGGAGGGCACGTCCGCCTTGGGGATGATTTTTCCGTTGCTCTGGAACTCAGTTGGCGCTCCCCATCCGACGCCGACCATCTGCCCCATCCAGGCCGCTTTCATTTTGTCGCGGTAGAGTTTTGCAGGAAGTCTGCGAACTTCCTGTTCCGCGGAACACACGGCCACGAAAAACGACCCCAGCATCACAACCAACGCCAGTAGATATGCTACCCGGACCATGCCTTTGCCTCCCAGGGTTGAATCGAGAGCACTCTCCGCAAGACTCTCAAAGGCTCGGACTAGAGATACTTTTCGATAAACTTCACTGCGTCACTTACGCTTTTCACTTGTAGCGCGGCTTCTTCGTCCATGTCGATGTCAAACTCCTCCTCAAAGGCGGCCACCAGTTCGATGCTCTGAACCGATTCCGCCCCCAGGTCTTCGACAAAACGAGACTCGTCCGTGACTCGCTCGGGATCGATGCGTAGCGTTTCGGCGACAACTCTCTTAACGCGATTTGCAGTCTCCATGATAAATAACCCTTTTGTCCTATGAAAAAATAGATGCCGCCGCCGGCAACCGCCGGTTCGTGGTCCTGGATGCGGCAACGTGGTCCAACCCCTAGGCGATCGCCGCCAACTGCTCTCGAACTGCGTCGCAGCGAGCCGGTAGCGATTCAAGCTCGGCGGTCACCTGTCTTACGAAAGAGTTCTTCTGAAACGCACCTCGTACCGCGACGAAGTCGCGATCCCGATCGTTCGCGGCTCCGTCAACCCCAAAGCCGATGCGGCTCCCCTCGTCATACTCGTGTTCGGCGTCGAGCAAAACAAGGCGGAGGAATTTCTGTTGTTGTTCGCAATACCTGGCAACGAAGCCCTGCACTTGTTCTATGGTAAGGCAGTCAAGATCGAAGCCGAGCGACTCTTGCGACTGACGACGCACCCACAACCACGTGTCTTCTTCGTAGAATTCCCGGATCTGGAGGAGCGCGCGCTGCAACTGGTCGATTGTCTCGATGCTGCCAGCAACCACTGCGTTCGACAAATTCTCCCACCTTTCGCGTGGCATCAATTGGCCCCCCAGATCAATCCAATCGGTGCTATCCACGGCCGCCGCATCCGCGCTGAACAGATGCCGAAGCGAACCGCCAACGCCAGCCAGACGCCGCTCCAGCCGCAGGAATATCTGTTCCAGCAAATAGCGCTCGACGGCTGCCGTGTAGCGTTTGACGCCCGTTCGCAATAATACCCGTTTGATGGTTGCGCCGCCAGCATTGACGGTTGCCACCGTGCGATCGACACCCTTGTGCAACTCATCCAACCAGGCTGCTCCGCGTACCATTCGGCCAACCGTGAGCGGACTGAACACATCGAAACACAAAATGTCGCGTAATGCCGGGCCGGTGCGGCGATCGCGTTGCGGCCATTTGAGGCCATCCCGCAGCGTTCCCACGGTGGCGATATAGTGACCCGGAATAAGTTCGCAACGGCCGGCCTCATCCGCTTCCAGATGACTAAAGGGCAGGGCTTCTGTATTGAAACTGCGTGTATGCTTTCCCAGCACAACGGAAAAAGGACCGACGCGAGCAGGCCACATCACGTAGCTGAACGATCCGGTCTTGCATCCGCGTTCCAGTTTTCCCTCGTGGGTGGGGCCAAGCTTGTAACGATGGTTCGACTGATTCGTTCCGCTGCCCGCATTGTAAAAGCTGAACAGGCCTCCGATGAGCAGCGTGGATTTGTGATGCGTCACCGTGTAAGGACCGGCAAATACGCTGCACGCTTCGCCGTGGAATCCTTCCCCATTGGCAAAGAACA
Source organism: Planctomycetota bacterium (assembly GCA_022615465.1). Taxonomy (GTDB): domain Bacteria; phylum Planctomycetota; class Planctomycetia; order Pirellulales; family Lacipirellulaceae; genus JAKEGR01. The sequence goes on from JAKEGR010000094.1 coordinate 3,042, forward strand.
AGCTGTTCTCGGCGGAAAATTGCTTCCCAACGCGGCAACCTTGCCCGACAAACGTCTTGCTGAGCATGGCGCCGCCAGTGACTTGCGTCCCTTCGGCGACGATAAAATCCTTGGCCATGACGCCGTCACCCACCGTGGTGACGGCCAGCGGGTGGCTCAGCACGGTGCCATTCACCAGTGATTGAGCGGAGTCGATTCTCGCGGCAGGGCCGATGTTCACATCCTGAATTTTTGGGACTCCGACGACATAGGCCCCCTCGCCAACCTGGCCAAAATCCCTCGCTGCCTCGTTGGCCGCGCGACGGCCGATTTCCAGCAGCCGGTCGACCAATCCCTCGCGGTAGCGATGCAGGCACACCAGGTAGGCATATTGTGAGGAGAGCGCGTTAAAGAGCGGAACTTCCCGACCGCCAGCCTCATTGAGAACTTCGGCCTCGACGCCATTTCCGAAACGCGCCCCTTTCCGGGTTTCCATCACACCCACGTTTTCGATGAGCGCATGGTTACCGATCTGGTAGCCCGACAGGTGACTTCCCACGTTGGCAATTCGCACGCCGTTGCCCACGGTGCAATCCTCGATACGAGCACGGTAAATCCCGGCCGGCTTTGCTCGCCCACCCTCGACCTGAACATCGCCGAGGAGTGCGCCAAGACGCACCTGGCCGACAAATTCGACATCGGCAAACCGTTCGGGGACAAGAGGATCGGCCACGCGCACCGCGGACCAGTCGAGCGCCGTGCAGCCCCGATCCGTCAGTTGGCGGATTTCTTCTGCTCGTAGTTGTCGGTAGTTTTGTTCTGAATCGTTGGTCATCGCATGCTCCGAGTAATCCTTCGTGCCTGGCAGCGATCAAGGGGACTCGCCAGGCGGGATCGCAACCAAAGCAGTCCGCACACCATGCTGCTGCGTCCGAACCACGCCAGCCGAATGGCCCAATCGCCACAATCGCGGCTTGGAAATCTAGGCGATGGCCAGTTGATACGTGTCTTCCGCAATGGCCCCCTCCTCGTCCGTAGGAATGACAAGAATCGCAACGCCACCGTCACCGGTATCAATCCGTCCTTCTTTGCCGATCACCTGGTCATTCCGCGGGCGGTCGAGATGGATGCCGAGCGGTGCCAGGCCATCGCAGATCTTTTCGCGAACCGCAACTGCGTTTTCACCGATCCCACCGGTGAATACGACCGCATCGACCTGCCCCAAGGCGGCCTGGTACGCGCCGATGTACTTCTTGACTCGGTAACAGAACACATCGATCGCAAGCTGGGCGCGCTGATGACCACGGGAAGCCTCTTCGAGAAGCGTCCGCATGTCGTTTGAGCGTCCGGAGATCCCCAGCACCCCGCTCTGCTTATTGCAAAGAGTATTTAGCGTTGCGATGTCGTAGCCGCAATCGTTCAGAAAGAACAGGATCGCCGGGTCGATGTCGCCACACCGGGTGCCCATCGGCACCCCTTCCAGGGGCGTCAGACCCATCGAGGTATCGATCGAACGCCCCTCGCGAACCGCCGTAATCGAACTGCCGTTGCCCAGATGGCAGGTGATGCAATTGATCTCATATTTGCCCCGCCCAAGAATGGCTGCCGCCCGGCGCGCCACATAGCGATGCGAGGTGCCATGAAACCCGTATCGGCGAATTCCATGTTTTTCGTACAGATCGTAGGGCAGGGCGTACGTGTAAGCGACCTGGGGGATGCTCGTGTGAAATGCCGTGTCGAAACAAGCCACTTGTGGTGCTTCTGGCAAAGCGTGCATCGCCGCCCGAATGCCGGTCAGATTGGGCGGATTGTGGAGCGGCGCCAGTTGGGCCATCTTGTCGATCGAGGCCAGCACGGCGTCGTCGATCCGTACGGAACCCGTGAAAGCTTCGCCGCCGTGTACCACGCGATGTCCGACGGCGCCGATTGGACCAGGCAAATCGTCCGCTCCGCCTTCGCCGTTCATCAGCGTGTCGAGAATCGCCGTGATGGCCTCTTCATGATCTCTGGCGACAAGATCGTGTTCGTGTTTCTTGCCGCGATTTTGATGGACCATCGTGGCGCGCTTGCTCCCGATCCGCTCCACCATCCCCTTGGCGAGCAACGCCCGCCCTGGCATCTTGAACAACTGATACTTGATCGACGAACTACCGCAATTGAGGACCAGCACTTTCATGCGTCGGCTGCTCCGGTTTTCTGAGCCAGGCAAATTGCTGCCGTGGCGATGATATCGTTGACGCTCGCCCCCCGTGACAAATCGCTGATTGGCTTGGCGAATCCCTGCAGGAACGGACCAATGGCACGAGCCCCCGCCAGATACTGCGTCAGTTTGTAAGCGATATTTCCGGAGTTTAGATCGGGAAAAATCAACACATTGGCGTTGCCGGCAACCGTACTTGGTCTCTTGAGCTTCTTGGCAGCGACTTCCTGAATCAAAGCAGAATCGGCTTGAAACTCGCCGTCGATTTGGGCATCAGGCGCTCGCTGCCGCGCGATGGCCACGGCCCGACTGACATCCTCGACGCAGCGATGCGACGCGCTGCCTTGCGTCGAAAACGACAGCATCGCCACCCGCGGTTCCTCGTCCAAGAGTTTGGCTGCGCTCGCTCGGGAGGCCAGCGCGATATCCGCCAACTGCTCGGGAGTGGGTGCAATGTTTACCGCACAGTCGGCGAAGATCATGGGGCGGTTTTTGCGACCGCGGAACTCTGGAACAATCATCAGGAAGAAGCTCGAAGGGGTCGTGATCCCCTCCGCATAGCCGACGGTCAAAGCGCCAGCTTGAATCACATTGGCCGTGGCGGTGCTAACGCCCGCTACCATGGTATCCGCATGGCCTTGCTTGACCATCATTCCACCATAGAACAACGGCCGGACGACCATTCGTTCCGCCACGCCCGGCTTGACTCCTCTCGCCGCCACATAGGCCGCAACATACGCTGCCAGATGCTCGGATTCCCGAGGACAAATCGTCCGCACACCCTCCAACGCCACTTCCGCCTGACGAGCCGCCTGCTCGATTTCCGCGAGATTGCCAAGCACGATCGGCTTGGCGATGCCTTCGTCGACAAGTCGCCTCGCCGCGGCAATCACGCGCGGGTCCGTGCCTTCCGGCAGAACAACTGACCGGTCGC
>JAKEGR010000095.1 GCA_022615465.1 Planctomycetota bacterium
GCGGTCGGCGGCGGCTTCCAGCCTCATCGCCACCTGGCCATCGAAGTCGGCCCGGTCGAGGCCCAGGATCAGAGCGGCTGCGGCATCGATCAGTCGGCCTGCGCTCGAGGTGAGTGGCGACACCCGCGGTCGAGCAACAAGGTGCTGGACAAGGGCCAGGTCATTCGGTTTGACATTCCAGCCGGGCCAATGGACAAAATCGACCGCCTGACTGCCCAGTTGGTCGCACACGGCCGCGGCAGTCCGCCACGGTTGGTGAATCGCGGCCTCGCCGCCAGGCAAGCGAAACGGCCGCAGTCGAGCAGCCCGTGTAAACGACGTCGCGGAACTGGCGAGAAATTCTCCGCCCCAGATGTCGCCATCCGTACCGTAGCCGGTACCGTCCCAGGCGACGCCGAGGACGTGTCGATCAAGCCAGCCATGTTCGAGCATGCCGGCAACAATGTGCGCGTGATGGTGCTGGACCGCAATTCTTGCGAGCGGTTGCTGCTCAGCCCAGCGGGTCGAGAAATACTCGGGGTGCATGTCGCACGCCAGTTGCTCCGCTCCAAAGCGATACAACTGCTGCACGGCAGCAAGGTGACTTACGAATTGATCTCGGGAAGCCAGGCTTTGTGGATCGCCGAGATGTGGACCGAGCGCCGCTTGCACGCCGTTGGACCAGGCAATGGCTGCTTTCAGAAACCCACCGACCGCGATCGTCGCTGTCATCGGAGGCAAGTCGAGAGGCAACGGAGCTAGCCCGCGTGCAAGGCGGATCGTTACTCGCCTGCCCGCGACGATTCGCACAACACTATCGTCGATCGGACGGACGATTTCTCGATTGTGGTGGAGCCACAAGTCGCACACATTGGCCAGCCGCCGCTCGGCAGCCTCCACTTGATACTCGAGGGGATCCCCTTCGCGGTTGGCGCTTGTGCAGACAAGCGGAACGGCGACACGATGCGTCAACCGCACATGCAGGGGTGTCGTTGGCCGCATCAGGCCGACGGTATCGAAACCCGGATGGATCGAAGCGGCCAATCCGTTGTTGGCACGCTCCCGCACCAAGACAATGGGCGCCGAAACATCGCGGAATGCGGCTAATTCGACGTCGTCGAAAAATGCCAATCGCTCGGCCGACTGCGCCGACTCGACCATAACGGCCAACGGTTTTGCTCGGCGGCCTTTCCGTTCACGCAACCGCCGGACGGCCGAGTCGTTGGTCGCATCGACCAGAAGCTGATAGCCACCAAGGCCGCGAACGGCAACGATCTGGCCGGCAGTGAGATACCTCGCGGCTTCGGAGAACGCGTCGTTGCCGCGGCGCGTGACGTCACCCGCCTCGTCGGTACACCATATGTCCGGGCCGCACTCGGGGCACGCGGTTGTTTGGGCATGGAACCGCCGATCCCCAGGACGTTCATACTCGCGTCGACACTCCGGGCAGAATGCAAACTCCACCATGCTTGTATCTTCGCGTTCGAACGGCATCGAGCGAATGACAGTGTAACGAGGACCACATTGCGTACAACTCGTGAACGGATAGTCGAAGCGGCGATCGCTTGGCTCGCTAATTTCGCGTGAGCAATCAGGACAGACTGCGCGATCTTCCGGCAGTCGCGCCGCGAGCGGTCCAGATGCGGATTCCTTCTCAATGACGAACTTCGCTCGACCACTGGGGGCGATCGGCTGCGACACAAGCTTCGTCAAGCAGGCTGCCACCGGCAGGGAACTGGGCAGCAATTGCTCGAAGCGGGCCAGGTTGGGGGCAATCCCCTCCACGTCGATCTGCACGCCGTGGGTGGTATTGCGTACGGTTCCTCCCAAGCCCAGTTGAGTTGCCAGGCGAAAAATGGCTGGCCGAACCCCCAGGCCCTGCACGCCGCCGCCAAGTATTATCCGACGCGCGAAAATCGTATTTGCATGACCGTGCTTGTCATTTCCAGCGACGACCGGACGCGAGTGATCGCACCTTTCATTGAATGTTGCCACGCTGCGCTCTTTCGCGACTCGGTAGTTGTTTACGACGAGCACATTCCTGGCAGTTGGAAGTTCGACGCTGCAAATCGCCTCGAGCGCAGAGACACACCTGCCGCGGCAAGTTGCCCGGCACACGGGCCACGTTGCTCTTCAATCATTGCCGAGGCGATTAACGCTTTCTTGGAGAGTTCAACCGCGGTCGATTTTCAACTTCAGGAAATGCGTGGAACAACTAATGCACGGATCGTAGTTGCGGATCAAATGTTCACACTTCTGCGTTGCGACGGCATCGTCGAAGGCGACGACCTTCGGCACGAAAGCCCGCAAGTCGTTTTCGATCTGGCCTTGATTCTGCGACGTGGGTGGAACGATTTTCGCTTCCGCAATCAGACCATCGTCGCCGATTCGGTATCGGTGATAAATCAACCCGCGTGGGGCTTCCGTGGCATGGCAGCCGGTACCCGGCCTTGGCTCGTACAGGACCCTGGACTGGGTTGGCTCCGCGTGATAGTCCTTCACGATGGCGATGGCTTCATCATAGGCGTCGATGACCTCAATCGCTCGGGCGGCGATGCTTTGGAAATTATTCCTGGATGGCCACGCGATCCCGCACATTTCGGCCTGCTTCTTCGCGAGGGGCGTGAGTTGATCGAAGCAAAGGTTGATCCGTGCGAGTGGGCCAACCAGGTAGGATTTTTCCTCGGGAATCGTGACACTATGCAGCGACGTGCTTTGCGGCATGTGCCGCTCTTCGAAGTGCTGCTCGAACTGCTCGAAAGGAATCTTCAATCCGCTGGATGAAGCTACGTAGCCGTCGTTCATTGGGTACTCGTCCGGATGTTTGATGGAGACGCATTCGTAGTCCATTTCCAGGTCGGGGAAATCGAATTGCGAGACAAGCTTGAGTGTGTCAATTGCCGCTTGCAGGCCCCATTCCAGGTCAGGCAGGAGGGCCTTCAAGGCAGCACGACTGGGAGCACGATAGAATCCGCCAACCGTGACGTTGATTGGATGGATGGCTCGGCCACCAATCACTTCAAGTATCTCATTGCCAATCTTTTTTAGACGCAGGCCCTTTTCCACGACCTCACGGTGGTCGCCAGCCAGGCTGATACCACTCTCATAGCCCAGAAAATCTGGGGCGTGGAGAAGATAGATATGTAACGCATGGCTTTCGATCCATTCGGCACAGTAGAGCAGCCGACGCAACTTGCGGATCTCCGGAGTCACGCAAATGCCCAACGCTTTTTCCAAAGCATGGCAGGAACTCATTTGATAAGCGACGGGGCAAATGCCGCAGATGCGAGCCGTGATGTCAGGCACCTCGTGAATGGCGCGGCCTCGCAGGAAACTCTCGAAGAAACGCGGCGGTTCATAGATGTTGAACTCGACATGTTCCACGCGATCGCCGTTGAGTTTCACGTACAATGCGCCTTCCCCCTCAACGCGCGAGAGCGCCTTCACTTCAAATGATCGATTGGCTGGCATCGTTGTGTTACCTTTTCTGAGAGTTGGGACAGCACCTAGAGATCGGCATGCAATCAGGAATTCGCTTCCTGGAGGTCATTGCTCGCTTGCCGAAAGGCGGGAGCGTAAGCGTTGAAGTTTCGCAACAGACGGACAACATGATCTGAAGGTACGCCGACGGATTGGTAATGGCGGCTCAAACTAATCGGGTTGGCCCGCTCGTTCGGTCCATAGCAACCGAAGCATTCACGACAGTAACTCGGGCAAATCGCGCCGCAGCCCGCTTGCGTCACCGGACCAAGGCAGGCAATCCCGCGGGCCACGGCCACGCAAACCGTACCCCGCTGCTTGCACTCGAGGCAAACGCTGTAGGTTGGCACGCGTGGCTTACGACCATGCACCAGCGAGGCGACCAGCTCCACAAGTTGATACTTGTTAATCGGACATCCACGCAATTCAAAATCGACAGGGACGTGGTCGGACACAGGCGTGCTCGTCTTGAGCGTCTGGATATAATCGGGATGGGCATAGACATGGTCGATGAAATCGTCCACGTTGGCCCAGTTGCGCAAGGCCTGAATTCCGCCCGCCGTGGCACACGCGCCAATGGTAACAAGAAACCGGCACTGCTTGCGGATTTCCTGGATGCGTTTTTCATCATGGGCCGTCGTGATGGACCCTTCGACAAGCCCCACGTCGTAAGGGCCGTCCATTTGCTGAGTTCGCGCCTCCAGGAAATAGGCAATCTCAACAGCACCCGCAACGGCCAACAATTCGTCCTCCGCGTCGAGCAGCGAAAGCTGGCAACCATCACACGAGGCAAACTTGAACACGGCTAGGGTGGGCTTCTTAGTCATTACAAATCCTCCAAGTGGAAGTAGGGTTCCACCTGCCGAAAGTTGAATACCGGACCATCCTTACACACAAAATAGGGCCCCATTTGGCAGTGGCCGCAAAAGCCCATGCCGCAACTCATGTTTCGCTCCAGCGATACATAGATATTTTCGGGGCGCACCTTCCGAGCTAATGCCTCGAAAACGACGAACCGCATCATGATTTCCGGTCCGCAACTCATGACCGATGTTCGCTCCGGTTGCAGACGAAGGCGATAAAACAACACGGGCACAACGCCGATATGTCCCTTCCAGTCGGGGGTGCCGACGTCGACGCTCACCTCGACTTCGAGCTTCTTTTCCCGCCAGGCAGAGAACTCCGCCGTGTAGAGCAGATCACCTGGAGTACGCGCCCCATAGAGCACAATCACTCGGCCGTAGTCTTCTCGATGGTTCAAAATGTGGTAGATCGCTGGCCGCAGTGGGGCCAGACCAATACCCCCACAGGCGAGGACGATATCGTGGCCCCGGCAAGCGTTGACAGGCCAGTCCGATCCGAATGGGCCGCGCACGGCAATGCGATCGCCGACCTTCTGTTTTGCCAAAGCCTGGGTGACATTACCCGCCACGCGCACCGTGTGCGATAGCACATCATGGCGCGCGGGATCCGAGCTAATCGAAATGGCCGATTCGCCAAATCCTGGCAAGTACAGCATGTTAAACTGCCCCGGTCGGAAGCGATAGGCGCTGGCGACCTGCGGATCGTCCAAGACGAGATCGTAGGTCGCTACCCCCGGCACTTCGGGACGAATATCAACAATTCGTGCTGAATGGGCCGTCCACGGCTGGCAGTTTTTCGGTTGGTCTAAAAGCATCGTCATGATTCGTCTCCGCGAATGGCAGCAACTTCTTCAGTCAAATCAATTCCAACAGGACACCACGTAATGCACCGCCCGCAGCCCACGCAGCCGCTGGTCCCAAACTGGTCGGTCCAAGTAGCCAGCTTATGGGTTAGCCATTGGCGGTATCGCGACGCAGTTGTCTTGCGAACGGTTCCGGTATTCATGTACGAGTGCTCGGCAGTGAAACAGGAATCCCACGCGCGTTCACGGCGTACGTTGTCACCGCTCAAATCACTCACTTCCGACACCGACGAGCAAAAGCAAGTTGGGCAGACTATGGTGCAATTGGCACAGGCCAGGCAGCGATTGGCAACCTGGGACCAGCGAGGATGTTCCAGATTGTCGAGCAATAAATCGTGGATATCCGTTGTGTCCAGATGACGCTCGCGAGGCAACTCCGACTCGCGTTGCGTTTCGGCATTGTGTGCTCGCGTACGCATCTGATCACGGAGCGTTTTTGAAATCGACCTGGCATCATCAATGTCCTGCAGGGTGCAGGCCGTCCATTCAATGTTCGTCATCACTTCAGCGCCACGAGTCGAGCCGACCTGGACAACAAAACGGTCGGCCAATTCGGTGAGCGCGAGATCAAAGCCACCCTCAACGGCCGGTCCTGTTTTCATCGAATGACAGAAGCACGTCGCGGCGGCTCGGCGGCAATTGACGGCTACGACAAATAGCGCGTTTCGCCGCGATTGGTATCCGGGATCAACATACGGACCGCCGAGGAACACTTTGTCCTGGATCGCCAAGGCATGCAGGTCGCAGGACCGCACGCCAAAGACCGCCAGCGGATGTGGGGCCGGGTCTGGAGTCGCCATGTTCCAGGTTCCGTCCACACGGATGCTCTGCAGGAGCGTCTCGCGGGCGGGGAAAAGGAACTTCTTCAGTGAATCCGGACCAACGACATAGTCGAAGTGTCCTGCTTCGTCCGATGGTTCAAGGCGATACTTGCCGCCGTCCTGCCAATCGACATAGCCAACAGGCAGATCGCTGATCGCGTTCAATTCTCCGTAGACGATCGCTCCGTCGACGATGCGTGGGCCGATCGTTTGGTAACCGAGTTTGTGCAGACCGTCAATCAACGATTGAAGCTGCGACTTGCCGACACTGAGATAGGACTTAATTGGAGCTTTGTTTACGAACATTGTTTGCTTCCACCCTCATTCGCTACACCCGGAAGTTGGACCCCATAGACATCGAGAAGCTGAATGCGCGTCGCGCTGAGTCGCTTGGAAAGCGCCAATGCCGTGCGGCGCATGAGCTCGAATCCCAACTCCGGATTGCGCTCGCACATCGACAGCAATTGAGCGGCGTCGGTCTGAATGAGAAGCGTTGGCTCAAGAGTGCGAGCCGTTGCGGTAAAACACGTCTGATCCAACACGGCGGACCAGCCAAGCAATTCTCCAGGACCGATTGTGAGAATTCGTCGGCACCCAGTACCAGCCGCACATATTTCGAGCGACACGTTTCCAGAAACAACAAGGTACGCCTGTGCCGCCGCTTCTCCTTCATGGAACACAAGCATCCCCTCGTCCACTTCGCGAAATCGCGAAATACTTGCGACTTGATCTAAATACGTCGGGGCAAGCTCCCGCAGAAAGCCTATTCCTCGAAGCACTTCCAAAAGGTCACCTTTGTTCATGGTTCTGCTTCCTCCCATGTTAGAGATTCCAAGAGCAGTTCTTCTCCCCCTGAGAGGGCGAGCGATTGGCTACTGCACAAGATACCTTGAAACCGAAAGAGTTCAATAGTCAACTCATTTCAAAAAAGTTGGCATACTGCTTGCAACGAAACCTTCGCTCTGACGAGTACCTCGCCGCTCCGCGGCACGCTTCTGTTCGATCTCCTGCGCCTGTCGCCCGAAGGTCCGCACCAACGGCCGCTCAGGTCGTGGTGACCTCGTCAAGTTCAGCAAGAACCATCTTCTCAACTTCAGCCCGCATCTGCAACAAGATCAGGCTCATTTCTCGTCCTGGTTCGAACGTCTCTGCTTCCACGCCGATTACCTCCACGGAGGGCGGCAGACGTCCCAACCGCTCGGCCAGTTGCAGCGATTCGTAGACGCCCGCGCCATGGGTGGAGTGGGCATGGCGTGAAGCAATACGAGAGTCCGGCCAGTTCATTCGCGTGAGGGTGCCAATCGGTTCGTTCGATCGGCAAGCATCAATGATAATTAATCGCTGGCACCCGTCAAGTTCCCAGAGAAGCTGTGTCGCCTCGCACACCGCAACGACTCGAGCCGGTAGATTGTGGTGGTGCTGCAACATCGCGATGACCTGCCAACCAAACTGATCATCGCCATGTGGACTGCCAAATCCTGCTACCACAACCGCCGAATCGTTTCGATCTGAATTACTCACCGCCATGAAAAAAATTTCGCCTCTCTCCTCACTGACGCGATCACGAATCAGTAAGCCACCTATCCAAGAATTTCCTTCCGTCGTCGCGATCGTCGACCGCGGGCTGCATAGGATGGCGATAGGGACCGCCGAACTCAAGCGTTCTCGACCAACCGCCAACAACTCTAGGTGGGATCTGTTTCCGAGGACAATAGCGATTTGGTTGGCCAATGCATTCGATAGAGGTCCAACAACTGCATTTGCGTCGCACTCATCCGCTTGTGCAGGGCCAAGGCGGTGCGCCGCATCAATTCGTAGCCAAGCTGCGGGTTGCCGTCGCAGAGCGCGATCATCTTGGCGGCGTCCACTTGTACCAGGCGTGTCGTTTCATTTGCTCGTGCGGTAGCCCCCCTGCGCGTTTGCTCAAGCAGCGCGGCCACTCCGAGAATTTCTCCGTGACTGACCATCAGGATTCGCTTGCAACCAATGTCCGTCGCACAAAACTCGATGGACACATTGCCAAAGACCACAAAATATACATGGTCGGCAACCTCATTTTCTCGGAAGATCACCTCATGTTCATCGAAATCACAAAGGCGAGCGATCTGGGAAAGCTGTTCAATGAATTCACGAGGAATATCGTGCAGGAAACGAATCTTTCGTAACGTTTCGATCATTAAGTGCTTGTTCATGCCTCTGCCTCCTGGGGTTTGGCGTCGATTACACAGCTTGCTTCACCATCCATGCCAATGGTTACTGATTACGATCATTGAGGTCACTATTTGTCTCTTCTAGGAGCCGTCGCAAATCCACCATGCTCTTTCCATGTTTGCGAAGGAGAGGGCCCGCACGCTCCTCCGGCGATACATCGCCTGGCAAGCCCAGTCGATCGCACAGTTCGGCTACCGTCAGCCCACTCAGTCTTGCTGCTTCAGTGAGCGTTACTGAACCACGCAGGTCGCTTGATCCTGCGGAATCAGCATGTTGCAACTGACCCTGTTCCTCGGATTGCCCCAATGCCTGGTCGTCGGCTACCGACCGTTCCTGTTGAAGCTGCCTTCGGGGGATGGTTTCAGTAGGAACGATGAGCGGCGAGACTACCAGTGCCATCAGCGTCCCCAGCGAAACCAGTCCAAGACCAAATCGAAAGCCGGATGTTTCAGTGCATGCACCTTGTACAACGCATAGGATCCATTTCCAATGAAGGATCAAATGCGCGGTCATAATCGCCACCAGGGCAACGGCAATCCAATAATGGATGTCTCCCCATTCATGGCGTGTCCAATTCCAGAGAGTCACAATGGGTCGCTCTGGCCCGCCATGGTCTGCTCCCGTCCCCGGCACATGCACCTCGCCACTGCCGGGCGGCAACTGGTAACGCAGCAATAGGCCCGTCGACATCAGGAGCAGAAACGCCGCGAAAGCCATCGCGTCGATCGCGAAATTCCACTGCGTCCTTTTCATCGCACGAGTGCTTTCTTCAGCAGGCGTGGCCGGTAAAGCTCATTGCGCCGCCGTATAGGACACGATTGCCTTCATGTAATTGGCACGTTCCAGGTTGCCGGAATCGGAGCAGTTGCCATAACTCATGCTTCCCTTGAGTTGCTGGACGGACTGGTAATCGTTGATGTCGACCCAGTCTTGTACTTGTCCGATCAATTCACTTGCAAACTCGATGCCATGTTTCAACAGAGTGGAAGTGATCATGCACACATCCGCGCCGACCAGCAGCAGTTTGATCACGTCCTCCGCGTAGTGGATGCCACTGGTCGCCGCCAGCGACGCACTCACCTGGTCACGCAAAATTCCGATCCAGCGCAGTGGCAGCCGCAATTCATGTCGATTACTCAGCACGAGTTGCGGTGTAACCTGAAGCGTTTGCAGGTTGATGTCCGGCTCGAGATAACGATTGAACAGCACAATTCCAGCAGCGCCAGCTTGGACCAGTCGCGGGACAAAGTTCGCGATGTTACTGAACTGCGAACCAATTTTTACCGCCACGGGAATCGTGATTGACTGGCTCACCGCAGCTACCAAATCGATGTATCGCGACTCAACATCGTCGGCGGTCATCAGCGGGTCGGTAGGAACGAAATAGACATTCAGTTCGATCGCATCCGCTCCAGATTCCTGCATGAGCTTTGCATAATGGACCCAGCCGCCGGGTGAGCTGCCATTGAGACTGGCGATCAACGGAATGGCAACCGCCTGCTTGGCGGATTCCAACATCCGCAGATAATCTCGCGGCCCCACGTTGTAGCCGGCTAGTTGTGGAAAATAAGACAACGATTCAGCCGACGAATATGCCTGATACTCGTACATTGCATGAATGCGTTGCTCATCACGCATGATTTGCTCCTCGAACAGCGAGGGCAAAACCGCGGCAGCGATGCCGACCTGCTCGAGCCGGCAAAGGGAATCCGCATCGCCAGTCAGCGGGCTGGCCGCGGCCACAATCGGGTTCTTCAGGGAGAGGCCAAGATAGTAGGTGGTCAAGTCGGCGCGCATGCTGAAAATTCCTTACTAACGGCCATTGGTGACAATTTCACGTTTTACGCCGGCCATTTGTTCGTAATAGTTCCATTGATCGTCGATATCTTTTTGTGCAAGAGCCGCCAAATGGGTGGCATGTTCCGGATTGCTACGCATCGCCATCGCGAAGCGACCCTCAAGTTGGGCAAGTTGAGTGAATGGGATCGTCGGCTTGCGACTGTCCAGACGGAACGGCTGCCCACCATCACATGCAAGTCGCGGATCGTAGCGGAACAGAGGCCAAAGCCCGGATTGGACCACCGTCTTCTGATGCGACATCCCCTGAGTCATATTGATGCCCTGGGCGATGCACTGACTGTACGCCAGGATGAGCGACACGCCGGGATACGACTCCGCTTCCGACAGCGCCCGCAACGTTTGATTCGGGTTGGCACCGATGGCGATCTGGGCAACATAAACACTGCCGTAGGAGACGGCCAGCATGCCGAGATCCTTTTTCCGCGAAGCTTTTCCATTCGCGGCAAATTTCGCGATTGCCCCACGCGGCGTGGCCTTGGAAGCCTGCCCGCCCGTATTCGAGTAGACGCCGGTGTCAAGCACCAAAATGTTCACGTCGCGTCCCGAGGCCAGTACGTGGTCGAGTCCACCGAAGCCGATGTCGTAGGCCCAGCCATCGCCGCCAACGATCCAGATGCTCCGGCGGACGAGTGCATCCGCGACACTGGCCAACTCGCGGGCTTGTGGGTCGGAGAACTCCGCCACTCGCTGCTTGAGTTTTCGGACACGATCCCGTTGCTCGATGATCGACGCTTCATTCGCGTGAGTTGCTTCGAGGATCGGTCCGGCGAGTTCTGGACCGACGCGATCAGCCATTTGCTTCAGCAAGTACTTGGCGTATTCATGTTGCTGATCGACCCCAAGACGGATGCCAAATCCAAACTCGGCATTGTCCTCAAACAGGGAATTGCACCAGGCCGGGCCACAGCCGTCGCGGTTCACCGTCCAGGGTGTGGTTGGCAGATTTCCGCCATAGATCGACGAGCAACCGGTGGCGTTGCCGATAATTGCGCGGTCGCCAAACAACTGACTCATCAGTTTCAGATAAGGCGTCTCGCCGCAACCCGCACATGCGCCGGAGAACTCAAACAAGGGTTCCAGAAGCTGCGACCCTTTGATGGTATCGATCTTTGGCCGGGTGCGTTCCAGCGGAGGCAAGTTCAAGAAGAAATCGAAGTTTTCCTGTTCCCGCTCCAGGTGCGGGCCTTTCGGTTCCATATTGATCGCTTTGTGACGAACTACCTCTTTGCTCTTGGCTGGGCAGACATCGACACAGACGCCGCACCCCGTGCAATCGTCGGGTGCAACTTGGACAGTCACCAGGTGGTCGCTCAGTTCCTTATCTTTCCAAGGCTTGGAGTGGTAATTTGCCGGCGCCTCGCCGAGAGCGGACTCAGGAAACACCTTCAGCCGAATTGCCGCATGAGGGCAGACCAGCGCACAAAGTCCGCAATCGGTGCAGATCGTTGAATCCCAAATCGGGATTTCCGCGGCGATGCTGCGTTTTTCAAGTTTCGTGGTGCCCGTCGGAAATGTTCCGTCAACCGGTATGGCGCTCACGGGCAGAAAGTCGCCGCGACCCTCGGCAATTGCCGCAGTCACGCGGTTGACGAAGTCAGACTCGCTAGGCAGCACGGGCGGCCGAAGTTTTATGCGGCTGGTAACTTCGCTGGGGACGGTCACCTCCTGGAGGTGTTCGAGCGCCATGTTGATGGCATCGAAATTCTGGGCAACGATCGATTCGCCTCGTTTGCCATAGGTCTTTTGAATGGCCTCCTTGATGTGGTTGACCGCTTCCTCGCGAGGCAACATCCCGGCGAGGGCA
>JAKEGR010000096.1 GCA_022615465.1 Planctomycetota bacterium
GTCTGCTCACTGACACCTTGTCTGCTCACTGACACCTTGTCTGCTCACCCTGGATTTTATTTGACCACGACGACACGCCAGATACCACTGACTCCGCCAGTGCCGTCGAATCGAGCCGGAGCCTTGCACTGGGAGAGCCAGTGGCACACAGCACGCCCAATCAGCTTCGACAGACCGCTAGGAGGCGACCCGGACTGGCGTCGGGCGGGCCGCGGAGGGTTGGCGGCGTTTGACGAACGCGGCACCGGCTCGCGTCGGCGGCAGGTCGGGCCGCAGTGGCAGAAGCGGCAGAATCCGGCCCTCAGAGCCACTCTCTCGGCGGGCAGCCCGTTGGCTGTCGCGAACGACCATCGCACCGATGAACGCCCAAATGAGCACGAAAGAAATGCCAAGAACGGTGGGCAATAGGGGAAACGGCATGGCGAAACTCCCGACTTAGTGCTAGGCGCTCCCTGCGTCTTGGGGTCGGCAGTCCGTGCCCAATTCCCCTATCGACACGCCTCTCGCCGGCTCTTCATCGCGAGCGGCTTGTTCGTACCAGTTTGCCCAGCCGATGTGTGCGGAACATCAGCCAATTGGCTCCCGCCCAATCGGCGCTCTTGCATGGTGCTTGGATCACACCGTCCACCCGTGCCGTCACGCGGTCGCCAGACGCTTGTTTCATCGACACCACAAGGGGTGGTAGCGAACCGCATAAAACCACCAGAATTAGTGAACATTAGTATAGTATTTGGACACTGGTTCTGCTAGGTTTCTGCGTGTGATGAGTTCTCGTGGTCCTTTGTGGCCCGTTGCAGGTTCTCGGCCAGGGATCACGATTGGTATCGCCGGCCCAATAGCGGCCCAGCCGCAGGAGTATTTGCCGTGACCCTCGACATGTGCCTTCCCACGATTGCCCCGGACAAATCGAACGCCGCGGATCGGCCCGATCATGGCAAGCGGCCGAACCGCTTGCCAGACACGCCCCATGAGTTGGATTCCCCTGCGACCGAGCCAGAGGAACCGAGCGAACCGGAAGAGCTTGATCTGCCGAACACCAACGACGACGCCCACTGGGAAGTATTCATTCCGGACGACGATGAATGCGATCCGTGGCCTGAGCCGGGCGATTTCTGGATCGAGTTTGACTGCGCATCAGGCGCAGCGGCTTGAGGGGTGTTCCACGGTTCGAGATGGTTTCCGTGATCTGTTTTCCACGCGGAGTCCGTTGGATGCTATCGACGGCGCTTGTTCAAGAAATCGATCGCCTGTTGAAGGCAGGCGAGTTGCCGCAGCGTACGATCGCCGAGCGGCTGGGCGTCAGTCGTGGGACAGTAAATGCCATCGCGCGTGGACACCGTGGCGTTCATGGCCGGGAACCGATCCGCGATGAAGTCGAGGTTGAGCATGACCTGTTCCATAAGACGCTGATGCAGCGATGCCCTCAATGCGGCTATTGCGTGCAGATGCCGTGCGCCATTTGCGCCGCGCGGGCATACCGCCAGCGGCAGCGGATGTCGCGGACGCTGTTATCCACACGGGCGCAAGCCAATCGGCCAACTCATTCGCGTCCACGAGCCATGAGTGACCTGGCAGCCCGTTGAAGAAGTCCGATCGGCACCGTTGCTGACGAAGCACTTCTTCAACAGACTTTTCGCGCCAATCCTATGGGTTGATTGACTGCCGCGAGGATCAATCCCCCCCCTTTGCGAAGCAACCGGCATTCGACTGGTTTGTGTTCAGGGTTGGCAGCCAGGGCCGTTGCGCCGAATAGCCGGGTTGCTTGGGGCCGATTGAATCTCGGCAGGGTGGTCGCTACACTGGGATGGCTCGGCAGTCCCGGAAACAAAGTGGTTGGGGCAGCGTAACGCGATCCTCGTAGGCCGTATCGCCGGATTGAGTGGCAATTCCAGGGGTTCGAATTCCGGATGGGGGAGTTGTTGATGACCGAAGTTGCCAAATTGACGGTTGACGGAAATGAATTGGAGCTGCCGGTCGTCGTTGGCACCGAGAACGAACGGGCCATTGATGTATCCAACCTGCGGGCCAAGACCGGTTGCGTGACTCTCGACGCAGGATTCATGAACACCGGTTCGACGAAGAGTGAAGTTACGTTTCTCGACGGCGATCAAGGGATTTTGAGATATCGCGGCTATCCCATCGATCAACTGGCGGGCAATTGTGATTTCATTGAGGTTGCATATCTTCTGATTTACGGCGAAGTGCCCACGGCCGGGCAACTCGAAGAGTTTCGCGACAAGTTGCGGCGGCATACGATGCTGCACGAGGACATGCGGTCGTTCTATGATGGCTTTCCCCGCGACGCGCATCCGATGGCCATTCTCAGTTCGGTGTGCGGCGCGCTCTCGACGTTTTATCAGGATTCGCTCAACCCGAAGGATTCCGAGCAGGTAAATCGGTCCGTGTTGAGGCTGTTGGCCAAGCTGCCCACGATCGCCGCCTATGCCTACAAGAAATCGATCGGGCAGCCGTTTGTGTATCCGCGGAATGATCTGACCTACTGCGAGAATTTTTTGCGGATGATGTTTGGAGTGCCGACCGAGCCGTTCGAGGCCGATCCCGATTTTGTGGATGCCCTGAATCTATTGTTGATTGTTCACGCGGACCATGAGCAGAACTGCAGCACTTCGACGGTGCGAATGGTAGGCTCGTCGGAGGCAAATCTGTTTGCATCGATCTCGGCCGGAATTTGCGCGTTGTGGGGGCCGCTCCACGGCGGGGCGAACGAGGCATGCGTGGCCATGCTGCAGCAGATTCTCAACGACGGCGGCAATGTCAAGAAGTACGTTGCTATGGCCAAGGACAAGAACAATCCCTTTTTGCTGATGGGGTTTGGCCATCGCGTCTACAAGAACTTCGATCCGCGGGCCACGATCATCAAGAGGGCGTGCGACAAACTACTAGCCAAGCACAACATCGACGACCCGATTTTCGAGATCGCCCAGAAGCTGGAAGAGGTGGCGCTCCGGGACGAGTATTTCATCGAGCGAAAACTATACCCGAACGTCGATTTTTATTCGGGCGTGGTCTATCGGGCGATGGATATCCCCGTGCCAATGTTTACGGTTCTATTCGCGATGGGTCGGCTGCCCGGGTGGATTGCCCATTGGCTGGAGATGCATCGCAACCCGAGCAAGCGCATCGATCGGCCGCGGCAGATTTACACCGGACCCAACAAACGCGACTTTGTGCCGATGGATCAGCGTGGGTAAGTCGTGAAAGACCCGGAGACAAGGAAAACTGGGGGGCTGAAACACACGGGCCTCGCGTGGTCTGCAGGTGTCCCCATCCCCTTGTCCCCTTCGCTGCGCAGAGGCGCA
>JAKEGR010000437.1 GCA_022615465.1 Planctomycetota bacterium
ACCAACAGGATATTGGCGATATTGAACACGACGCCGCCGAGCAAGGCGTAGCCGACAAACCGGGTGTCGGCCTGTTGCAGATCGTCCAAGAAGCCGCGCCCGCCGTCTCCCATGCTGCCAAGCGTGAAGGCGAAGATCAGCGTCAGCAGCAACACTCCCAGGCAGTAATCCCAGTAAAAGAGCTGGAATCGCCACTCCTTACTGGCAAGTTTTTGTGTATTGGCCCAGGAACCCCAGCAGAGCATTGTGACGAAGCACAGCAATACGGCGACGGGATACGCTGTAATCAGGACCACGGTTTACTCCTTGTCACGCGGTGGTTGCTTGTTGTCTGGCGATCGGCTCAGTTTAACCAGCGTGAACCTTTGTGTCACCATACTGCGTTCACGGGGTTTCCCAAGCAAACCTTAGTCGTTTCGGTAGCCGAGTCTCTCCGAGACTCGGAAGGAAGCGAATATTGGAGAAACACGCCTACTGTTTATGGTTTGACGAGCGGCGTAAATTCAAACCGGTTGCCGTCGAACAGCCCATGGTCGCTGAGTTTGATCTCTGGAATGACCAACAGGGCCATGAAGGAGAGCGTCATGTAGGGCGCGCGAAGCGACGAGCCCCAGGCTTTCACGAGGCTGTCCAGTTTGGAATAGGCCGCGGCAACTTCCTGGCAAGGGAGCGTGGCCATAAGCCCCGCCACGGGAAGTGGCAGGACCAGAGCCACATCGTCTTCCCGACACACCGCACTCAGCCCGCCCCCCGCTTCCATGACGAGATTCACCGCCGCCGCGATGTCAGCATCCGTAGTCCCCACGGCAATCACATTGTGCGAATCGTGGGCCACGCTGGAAGCCATCGCCCCACGCCGCAGGCCGAAATTCTTGATAAACGCAATTGCCGGCGGCGCTGGGTAATACCGGTTCACAACCACCAGTTTTAACACGTCGAGTTCAGGCTGCGCATGCCCCGCTTCGTTGATTACCTGTGTGGGGAATTCGAGCCGGTTGGTAATAAGTTGCCCATCGAGCGCTTCGATGACTTGCAGCCGGCATGTCGAATCGACAGGTGCCGAAATCTCGATATCCGTGGCAGAGAGCATGGTCGGCACGAATCGGTTGACGACGCGCGGCTCGATGCGAGTGATCTTCGTTTCGCCCTTCTCGGCCACGAGTTGGCCGTCGATCCATGCGCGAAGGACGCTGAAATCGGCCAACGAATCGACTTCGATGAAGTCGGCCGGATCGCCAACGCGCAATTGCCCAACATCCAGCCCGTAATGTTCCACCGGCACGATGCACGCCGCGCGCAGGACGTCGTACACGTCGATGCCGCGTTCGACGGCGCGGCGGACCAGCAGATTGACGTGGCCCAGAAGCAGTTCGTCTGGGTGCTTGTCGTCGCTGCACAGCATGACCTCGCCGGGATATTCGCCGAGGAGTGTGTAGAGCGTATCGAAATTCCGCGCGGCCGAGCCTTCGCGAATCAATATCTTGCAGCCGGCCCGGAGCTTGTCGATCGCTTCTTCTTTCGTGAAACACTCGTGGTCGGTAGTGATGCCGGCCGCGATGTAGCGGGCTGCTTCGTCGCCGCAGAGGCCCGGCGCGTGGCCATCCGCCGGTTTGCCGCGATCCTGGGCCGCCTTCACCTTGGCCAGGCACGCAGGATCACCATGCAGGATACCGGGAACATTCATCATCTCGCTCAAATAGCGAATCCGCTTATCGTCGAGTAGTCTTTCGACTTGCGCTACGCTGATCTCGCCACCTGCCGTTTCGAACGTTGTTGCCGGTACGCAGGATGGGGCGCCGAAATTGAACTTGAAAGGAACCTGTGCAGCATTATCGAGCATGTAGTTCACACCCTCGATACCCAGCACGTTGCCAATCTCATGCGGGTCGCTCACGGTCGCGACCGTGCCGTGGACAACGGCGATACGGGCAAACTCGCTTGGCACCAGCATCGAGCTTTCCACGTGAATATGGGCATCGATAAAACCGGGCAGGAGATACACCGGAGGGCAGGCTGCGGTCTCGGTGATGGTCGCGATTCGGCCATTGCGGATCGTCACCTCCGCCGGATAGGTGCGCCGTCCCAAGATGTCAACAACATTGCCAACCACCACTAAGCTGTGAGTAGTCGCCATTGCACCCCCCGTTGTTTGTTGTCCATGCCTCACCACAAATTCGCTGGATGGAAATCTTGCAAGAAGCCCAATCATAGCGAGTCGCATGCCTACGGAGGAGGGTGTCACCAGGGTGTCACCGTGAGTATCCACCAAACGACGCCTCGGCCCTGGTTGTCCTCCGCGTTGAGAGCTGCGGGCATCTTCCCAACTCATGGTCCCGCTCTGAACGGGTGATTGCTTTCCTCACTTGACGCCCAACGTAAACGTGCCCGACAATTCAAGCCTGAAGTCACAATCGTTCGGCACTCTCGATCTGGTTCGACGCATATCATTTGTTCGCCAGCGACGATGGTCGGTGATTGAACTGAAGGGACTTGGAACCGACTTCGATTCCATGGCGAAAAAAATGACTGCGGGTTATTCGATCTCACATTGATGTTTTCTTCGATCCAAACTCGACTGTTCGAACCTCTGCGGATTGTGGTGAACAACTGGTTCAGCGATGGCGGCCCGCTGATGAGCGCGGCGATGGCGTACTATGGTGCGTTGTCGCTATATCCGCTGCTGCTGGTGCTGATTGCGGGGCTAGGCTGGCTCTCGGCATTGGTCCCCAACCTGGATGTGCGTCAGCAGGATCTCCTGGAGGTTGTGGGACAGGATATCAGCCCGTGGTTGGCCGAGCAGTTAGGCGCCATCCTGGCGGGCATTAAGTCAAATGCTTCGATCGGTGGTCCGATTGGGCTGGTCACGCTGGCCATCGCGGCAATTGGCATATTTGTTCAGATTGACGACGTGTTTTCCCACGTGTGGCACCAACGCGAAGAGGCATCCAAGGGGGTGGTCGGGACCGTTCGCACGGTGCTGTGGAGCCGTCTGAATGCCTTCTTGATGCTCGTTGGGTTGGGCCTGTTCATCGTGGTCGTTTGGATGGTGAACCTGATGCTGGGGGGTGTCGTCACCTACCTGGAACAATGGGCGGGGGAAGGCAACTGGCTGCGCTCTTCGCAATTTGCTGTTTCGACGGTGCTGAACGCCCTGCTCTTCACGTTGGTTTACAAGTCATTGCCGAACGCGCCGGTGCCATGGCGAGCGGCGGCGATCGGCGGCCTGTTCACGGCCTCCGTCTGGCAAATTGGCCTGCGACTACTCGAAATGTTTCTTATCTCAAGAAGCTACGGCGCG
>JAKEGR010000097.1 GCA_022615465.1 Planctomycetota bacterium
ACACGCGACCTCGGCCATAGTTGGCAATCACCGCCGGTTGATCTGCCGCAGGATGTGGCGGATCACTTCGATTTCCATGCAGTCGCGGTTCACGGATCAAACGTGTGGATTGCCGGCTCGCCCGGCACAAGCGTCTTCCACTCGCCCGATGGTGGACAAAGCTGGCAGACACTCGCCACGGGACATCACGCGCCAATACGCTCGATGACCTTCGTCGATGCACAGCATGGCTGGGCTGCCGGCGAGATGGGCACGGTGCTGCACACCGCCGACGGGGGCCATGCCTGGCAATTGCAGCGTGCCGGCGGCCAGCGGGCCGCGCTGCTGGCGATCATGGCCCGCGCCGGCGACATGCCGCTCGAACTCATTGCCGAGCAAGCCGCCGAAGAGGGTTACTTGTCGGCCATCGAGATATTGCTGGCCACGCCGCCCGCCGGAACGGCGCTGACCAGCTTCTGCAAGAACATGCGCACGCGCGAAGCGATGGTGCTTGCTGGTGCGACGGCTGCCAACACCGCCTGGCGATTTCCGTTGGCGGAAAACGAAGTGCCCATTTCGCCACCGGACCTGATTGCCGCGCTCAATCGCGTGAACGACGGCCGGGCAATCGAGCGGCTCGAAAACCATCTGGTGCGGCAGGTGCGCATGTGGCGTCCCGCTGTCGTGGTAACGCATCACGTCCAGTCGGCGGAAGGCGAGCCGATAGCCACCCTCGTCGAGCAATTGGCCTTGCGAGCGATCGCGGCAGCCGCCGATCCATCGCAGCACCTCGCTTCGTCAGCCGGTCTGGACGCCTGGCAAGTGAGCAAAGTTTACGGCGTGTTGCCTCTTGGAGGGCGCGGCGGCGAGACGATCGCGACGGGCCGCTTCGCACCGCGGCTGGGCGGCACGCTCGCCGATTGGGCGGCGCCGGCTCAGCGGCTGCTCCAGGATGGTTACGCAGCATCTCCCGACACGTATCAGCTTCTGTTACTGAAAGATTTCACCGAGCGATCCAACGTCTCGCGAGGGCTGTTTGCGGGCATTGCGTTGTCACCCGGTGGCGAGGCCCGCCGTCCGACCGCCAATTTGCCGGTCGAGAACATCGAGGAACTTCGCCGGCTGGCCCAACGGCGGCACCATCTACGTGAGTTGCTCAAGCGAACCAAGGGCAACGCCGCCTGGGTGGGCCAGGTGATGAACCTCACGGAAGGTCTGAGTGCGACTGCCGGCGGCGAGCTGCTTTATCAACTGGCCGAAGGGTATCGCGCGGCGGGCCGGCTCGATCTGGCCGCCGACACGTATTACCTGCTTGCCCGCCGATGGCCAGACCACCCGCTCAGTGACCGCGCGGTGGTCTGGCTGGTGCAGTTCTACGCCAGTGGCGAGGCGGCCTGTCGCCTGGCCGGTTCCCGTCCGGAAGACGTTCGCCAGACGACCGCTATGTCGCCAGACGAAAATGAATCGGTCGAACATGTCGGTGGGGCGAGTGCGTTGGACCCTGCCAGGCCGGCCGTCGGCCTGTCGCGCGATGATCGGTTGCGGCGGGCCGCGCAGCTCGGGGAGTATCTTGAGGCAACGCGGCCGGAGTTGTTCACCGAACCAGCCGTGCGGTTTCCGATCGTCGCCGTCCAGCGGCAACTCGGCTTCGCGAATCCCGCCAGTCGATATTTTCTCACGCTCCGGCAATTGCCCGCGGACGATCCCTGGCGGCGTTCGGCCGAAGCCGAAGAGTGGTTGGCCAATCCCAAGGAACTGCCGCCCACGAAGATTTTCGGTGCTTGCCGCACCGTCGAAAAGCGGCCGCATCTCGACGGCAAACTCGACGAGCCTTTTTGGGAAGCGGCGGACGGATTGAAGCTAAAGGACACTCAAAATGCCCGCGGCACGGCCCGGCTGGCTTACGACCAGCAATTTCTGTATTTGGCTATCGAGTGTCCCAAGGCGACTGGGCTCGATTACCCGACCGACGACCGGCCCAGGTCGCGCGATGCCGACTTGTCGCAGAACGATCGGGTCACCATGCGATTCGATATCGACCGCGACTACACGACGCATTTCGAACTGGTCGTTGATCATCGCGGCTGGACGCACGATGCGTGTTGGGGCGATGCGTCGTGGAATCCGACCTGGTACGTCGCTTCGGCAAGCGATAACGTAAGTTGGGCGGTCGAGGCCGCGATCCCGTTGGTCAATCTCACCTCCGACCCGCCGGCGGCCAGACATGTGTGGGCCGTGTCGATTCGCCGCGACATTCCCCGCTTCGGTTCGGCGTCCTGGGCGGGCGCGATCAACGACTCGCCGGACACGTTCGGAATGCTTCTCTTTGAATAGGCGGTGAACCGGGCCGTCTCAGAAAGACCAGACCGGAAGGTGCCATCGGCTGCCCTTTCTCGCCCGCCGTGGGAAAATAAAGAAAAAAAGTGAATTGACGGGTCTAGCAAGTGCTTGCGGCAGCTGGCTAGAATGGCGAGATCAGTGGCTGGCCGTTAGTCATGTTGGGTGCCGCTAGTAGTTGACCGAGGCGGATTTCTTTCGTAGTGCCGAGTCAGAAAAGCCCAATCGCGGTGGCTTTCCCTCAATTCTTTTCTTTCGTGCAGAAAAGCTGATGGTCATTTCTGGGGGAGGAGGTGAACCAGGCCAATTGGAATGAACGGTTTGGGCGAGTATCCCGCGTCATCAGGCAAATACGTGCAGTTTCTTTTATTGACCAGTCTCTTCAGACAGAAAGGCAGAATGCAATGGACATTGTCGCGATCATCATTCAACTGATTAGTGGAGCCTTGGGGGGTAATGTCGCCGGCAAGCTCCTTAAGAACCTCGATTTGGGAACAGCTGGCAATTCGATTGCCGGCATCCTGGGTGGCGGACTGGGAGGTCAGATTCTCGGTCGCTTG
>JAKEGR010000098.1 GCA_022615465.1 Planctomycetota bacterium
ACCGTGTTCTTCATCACGCTCGCCTTTGCCTGTCTGGACGAATACTTCTTCATCGGCTACTTGATCTCGATCGCCATCTTCGGCCTTTACCAGGCCCTTTTCATGGCCAATGCCGGTGGGGCCTGGGACAACGCCAAGAAAATTGTCGAAGTCGAACTGAAGGAAAAGGGAACGCCGCTCCACGAGGCCACGGTCGTGGGCGACACCGTCGGCGATCCGTTCAAGGACACCTCGTCCGTCGCGCTCAACCCAATCATCAAGTTCACCACCCTCTTCGGTCTGTTGGCCGTTGAGTTGGCGATTGAAATGCAACCCACGTATCGGCTCATTGCGGCGACGGTGTTCTTTTTGTTGGCGACAACATTCGTATGGCGATCGTTCTACCGCATGCGAATTCAAACCGAATCCTAGCCAACGGCTCGTCAAAGCGGGTTGGACATGTTGCGTGCCCCTGCTGGCTCGTCCAGCAGGGGCACGTTCGCATAAATCGCCTCGCGCGCCAGCAAATCGCCCCTTTTCCGCGATTTCCTCCAACTTCGCCAATGTGCGGCTTTCCGAGCCATCCCACGTTCCCCGGAACGCGCACCATACCACAAAAGCCACGCGCGTCTGCCAGCAGGACACCTCTCGCTTCTTAGCCAGAAACGTGTTCTTGCCTCCTTGCTCATACCACGCGACGTGTGAAGTGGGCTTGACCCCAAATTCGCTCGGCAGTAATTATCCGCCTCCTCTTCTGCCAGGATTTTGCAGCTACCCAGGAAACGTGTCCATTTCGGCTGGAGGTCAGTCGGGCGACTTGGGTCGCGGGATGGACAGGTTCCACCTTATCGGATGATCTCGATGCCTCTCAGTTTTCCAGGGCAAGTCGCCACGGTACCGCGAGTCGATCGCAACTGAGTTAGCACGATAACGAGCGATTCATCCCGACGGCCTGTCGGGAGTGCCGCTTGCAAGCGGCTATCGCAAGAAGGAGAAGCAACTTGAACGCGAAACGGATGCGAGCAATCTGTGCGGCTGTTAACGCGTCGCTGTTGAGCATGTGCATCACCCAGCCATCGTATGCCACGGGCGGCTTGGATTTGCTCTTTTCCACGGCAGTGCTCAGCCAGGTGTCGGGCCAACAGCAACTGTCTCGTAACGACGTTGACAAACTGCTGCAACAAGCCCGCGCCGCGATTCAGCAAGGCAACTTGGATCAGGCCGAGGCGATTCTCCGCCGCACCGAACAGGCAGGCGTTCATTACCCGCTGCTTCACATAGGATCCACGCCGGCTTCGGTACGCCGCGAGTTGGCCAAGGCGCAACGAACCTCTGCCCCGGCGAAACCTTCAGCCACCGCGCAACCGGCTGACCGCTATCCGCAGAACGCACGACAGCCGGTCTCGGCCGCGCAACAAGCCAACTCGCTGGATCCCTTTGCGCGACGCAATCCGTCGCTCCCGGCCGCCCCGGCTACGCAGCCGTTGCCGCCCAGCATGAATCCCGGAGGCATTTCGGATCCGAGCGCGATCAACGAACGAAGGGAAAATGAATTGCCGGCGTTGGCCCAGCCCCCCGGAAATCCGTTTTCGCCCGCAGCCGGCAACGGAATGGCCCTTGAGGCGGACGCCAATTCGTGGCACGGCATGCCCGAAACTTTGCCGGTTGCTCCCCTCCCAACAAACACGGAAAACGCCGGAACTCTCGCGGCATCGACGATGATCCTCGCGCCGCGAGCCATTTCACCGGCTCCAGGGGCGCCGGTCCAGGCGACCCCAGACAAAACGCCCAAGCAGCAGGCGCTCAAACGACTGGCGGCAGCCCGCCAGGCGCTGGATGCCGGCAATCTGGAGTTGGCCGAGCAGTTTTCTCGCGAGGCCAGTGCGATGAACCTGGCCGAATCGCAGTTTTTGCCGAATGAAGATCGTCCCTCGCTCTTGGCTTGGGATATCTTGCGCGCCCGCGACTCTCAGCAATCGGTTCAACCCGCGGTCCAACACTTGCCGGCAGGCGAACCTCGTTACACGGCCCAGCCAGCCAGTGGCTCAGTCGCCAGTACATCCAGCAATCAGCTCGGTACGCAAGCCATCTCACTTGGGCCGGCCGACGGTGCCCCGCGGTTGGCGCTCGTGCCCGATGAACTCAATCTGCCTCCGCAATCGGCGGGGCAATTGCCCGACGCGAATACGAGCGAAGAGCTGCCCGCGCTCAACGCCGTTCGCTTGATGCAGCAAGCTGAGACGGCCCTTCGCAGCCACGATCGGCAACAGGCGCAAGAACTATTCAACCAAGCGCATCTTCTGCGCGAACAACTCGATCCTGCTGCCCAGCAGCGATTGCAAGAGCGGCTGCAACAGCTCTCGATGGCGGAGCCGGCGAATATCGCCGCGACACCTGCTTCACCCCAGGGATCAGTTACTCCACTTGTTGCCGCCACTCCACCTGTTGCCGCCGCTCCGCCGGCTGGGTCGGCCTCCGGGTCGACGCGGCCTCCGAATGCAGCAACCAGCGAAATAAGCGCCACTCCGTCGCTGCTCGATGCGGCCAGCAATGGGGAGCAAGTGGTTGCCCGCCAGCTATCGGCCACGGTGGGCAAGCAGCAGTCAGAAGCCCGTCGCCTTCGGGAAAAAGACCCGCAGAAGGCCCTGGCGATGCTCCAGGAATCGCGTCAACAGGTCGAGAAATCCAAGGTCAGCGAAGAATACCGCAGTCAATTATTGAGACGTCTCGACATTACAATTCGCGAAACGGAGAGATACTTCGACGATCATCGTGTCGAGATCGAACTCGACCAGCAAAACGCAGCGGTCGTCGCCGAGGTAGATCGCAATCGCGAAGTCGAAATCAAAGTCCAAGAGAAAATCGCCGAACTGGTTGACGAATACAACAAGCTCAAAGACGAACAGCGATTTGCGGAGATGGAAATCGTCGCTCAGCGGCTGCGTGATCTCGCTCCCGACGAGCAAGTCGCGCAACAAATATGGCTCGATGCCAAGTTCATCCGCCGTGAAATCATGAACCGCGATCTCGTGGATCGCCGCGAGGATAGCTTCTGGGTGCAGCTCAATGCGGTGGAAGAATCTGCCGTCAATCCGGTCGGCGCGAATGGCAGGGAGCTTGCCTTCGATCAGAAATACTGGGAACAGTTCGCCAAAAACCGCAAGGGGCTTGACGATCTCAATAGCCGCCGCACGGAACGCGAACTGGAAATCGAACGTCGCTTGAAGACGCCGGTGCAACTCAAGTACCAGGACACGCCGCTCAGCAAGGTCATCGATGACCTGTCGCAGCTCTCAGGCGTCAATATCCACTTGGACCCTCTCGGGCTCAGTCAGGAGGGCGTGAATACCGATACGTCCGTGACGGTCAATCTGAATCAGGAAGTCCAACTCAAGAGCGCGCTCCATTTGATCCTCGAACCGCTCCACTTGAGCTACGTCGTCAAGGACGAAGTGTTGAAAATCACCAGTGAGCAACTTCGTGATGGTGAGCTGGTGACCGCAACCTACAATGTGGCGGACCTGGTGGTTCCCATCCCCAATTTCGTGCCAAGCAACAACATCGGTCTCCAGGGCCTGATCAACGACTCGTACTCCACCATGAATCAGAACCCGATGGGCATGCCTGGTGCCGCCGTGCTGGTGAATGGCGGCAAGGGTCAACCAGGCACGGCAGCCGGCAACGATCAAGTGCTCGCGCAGCAATTCAATGCCGGGCCGGCCAACACACTCTCACCGACATCCGTGCCGATCGGCAGCGGACCGGGTGGCATGGGCGGCGGCGCGAATGCCGACTTCGATTCGCTCATCGACTTGATCGTCTCAACGGTTTCCACGGAAACCTGGGCAGAGAACGGCGGTGGCGAAGCGGAAATCCGACCGTTTCCCACCAATCTCAGTCTGGTCATCAGCCAGACCCAGTCCGTGCATGAAGAGATTGCCGATCTCTTGGCGCAACTTCGTCGGTTGCAGGATCTGCAAGTTACGATTGAGGTCCGCTACATCCGCCTGAACGACAGATTCTTCGAGCGGATCGGCATCGACTTCGACATGAACATCGAGAGCAATACCAACCCAGCCACTGCGGGATCTCCTACCAATACCTTCGAGCCGACGCAGAGCGCCACGGTTGGCCTTCAGACGCCCGTCGCGCCAATCAGTCCCTTCCCGAACTTCACTTCCGACCTGGATGTCCCCTTCCGGCAAGAGCACTTTGATCTGACTCAACTTACTCCATTCGGCGGTGGAACGAGAATTGCCAGTTTCGGCTTCGCGATACTCAGCGATATCGAAGCCTACTTCCTGATCGAAGCCGCTCAAGGCGATAGCCGCACAAACGTCCTGAGCGCTCCCAAGGTGACGTTGTTCAATGGACAACAGGCGTTCGTGGCCGATTCCACACAGCGGCCGTTCGTGATGGGCGTGATCCCGGTGGTGGGCGAGTTCGCCGCCGCCCAGCAGCCGGTCATTGTCGTACTTAACGAAGGCACGATGATGACGATCCAGGCCGTCGTGTCGGATGATCGCCGGTATGTGCGGCTGACCGTGGTGCCATTCTTTACTCAAATCGGCGATGTGGACGAGTTCACATTTGAAGGCTCTTCGTCGACGACCAGCTCCAGCAGCTCGACCAGCGACGACGACGACAAAAGCGAATCGAAAGACG
>JAKEGR010000099.1 GCA_022615465.1 Planctomycetota bacterium
CCGTGCGGCCGGCGGCGATGTTAAGCTCACGATTTATCCCGATACAGATCACGACTCCTGGACGGAAACCTACAAGAACCAGGCCGTCTATGACTGGCTCCTCTCCCACCGCCGATCCCAGACCGCAGCGCAACATCAACGGTAGTTATCCGTACTGTCACATTTCCAGCGCCGTTCCATCAGTACCAGTTATTCCATCTTCGCCCCGCAATGGCAATAATGGTAGAGTAGGGCAGTAATTCTCTCCTGAAACGCTGGTTCAGTTCAATTGTCGCAGACACCTCATGAGAGGAGCATCGTCATGAAAACACCATCCGTACCCAGGGACAGGGCTCTTTCGCAGGTGGCCGAGCGGCAGATGCGGACTTGGTCTCTCGGCTTGCAAGAACAACAACGAGTCGCCGAGCACAAAGCGGCCACCCCCGTGCCGGGCTTGATCAAGCCGTACTTGGCGATCTCGCGGGAGACTGGCGCGGGCGGCAGCGAATTGGCGCACACGATCGCCGCCAAATGTGGCTGGAAAACGCTCGACCGCGAACTTCTCGATTACATCGCCGAGCACGAACACTTCTCGCGGCTGGCGATCGATTTGGTTGACGAGAAAGCCGCCTCGTGGTTTCATGAGATATTTGGCAAATGGCTCGACGCACACATCCTTTCGCAAGCCGAATATGTCAGCCGCATGGGGCGAGTTGTCTTGCTCGCCGCCCAGCATGAGAGCACCGTTTTCGTTGGCCGCGGAGCTCAATTCATTCTGCCCCGCGAGGCCGGCCTGGCGGTGCGGATCATCGCGACGAAGAAAATGCGGGCCGAGCGGATCATGGAACTCAAGCAATGCAGCCGACTGGAAGCCGAGCAGTTCGTCGATCAGACCGATCAGGATCGCGCGGAATTCGTCCGGCGATATTTTCACCGCGATGTCGCTGACCCGCACTTATACGACCTGGTAATCAATCTGGAGCGAATCTCCCGCGAAGACGCGGCCGAACTGATTGTCCTGGAATGCCAACGCCGGTTTGCGAAAGGTTGATCCACCGCGATCCCGTCAGACAAGCCAGCATGGCAAACAGCAGCGACGACGGCTCCGGCACGCTCATCGGGTGGATATCTCCAATGATTGTCGCAGCGCCCGTCAAGAACGTCGCGCCGAAGTGTGCCCTCCATGCGTCGTAGTCTGCCACATCGGCGATGCCCATGCTTGCAGTTTCATTGTGCGGTATTGTGCCGCCCAAATTGTCTCGCCACACCGTGTAGTCGGCGGCGTCGACGATCTCATTCTGGTTGTAGTCGCCGGCCAGGATTGGCGGCGTAAAGAGCATGTCGATATTCTCGGCGGCCCAATCCGCCGCAAGATCGCGCACCGTATCGAGGATGGTCGATGTGCGGTGGACAAAGACAAACGGATCGGATGTCTCAAAACCAACCGATCGAGCCTGCCAGGCAATCATGTAGACGCCCGCGGCTGGCGATGTGGCCGGATTGCCGTCGTTATCGCTGAGTTGTAAAACCAAATGCTTGTGAATCGCTCCTGAATCGACGCCATCGTTCGGATCAATGTCAGCAGAAGTTTTCTGGATTAGACCGCCCGGCACGAACTGATCCGTTCCCGTGGCGGCAAACGGATTGAAGTTGGCGTCGAACACCTCCCACTTCACGCCTGTCGGCGGCACGAACTGGACGTCGGAAAGGTCCAGACCATTCCCCCCTGAATCGCTGCCATTCCAGTAGAACAGGTTCGACTTAACTTGTTCGATCATCATCGGCAGGAGGTCGAAGCTCACATTGTGATTTGATGGGAACCCTTCGGCACCAAGTGGCATGTTGGCATTGCCGTAGGCGAGGCTGGCGAAGCCAGGGTCGGACGACCTGAAATTCGAGAGAAATTGTCGTCGATAAACCTGCGTACCAAGGGTCCAAACGTTATTCTCATAATCCGCCAGACCGGTGGCGATCTTGCCGCTCGCGACTTGTAGGAGCACGTCGCTATGCTGCGCTGTGACGGAAGTGGCAAGAACTGTGGCGATCATCAGTGTGCTGGTCGCCCAAGCGATGGCCGGTCGAGCGGCCATGTGACCAAGAGTTCTGAAGAGCATTGTTTTGCCTCGTGGAAGGCGTCGGCGCGGCAGGCACCGCGCCGACGCAGTTTCATTTTGAAGGGAAAACCTGCCAGCACGTTAGCGGTTGTGCTGCCTACGCCTTTTGCAATCGACGAAGATCGCTCCGCAACAGGCCAGGAGGGCGAGCGAAACCGAGCCGGGTTCCGGCACGAGGTTGGTCTCCACCCAGTCCATCGCCGGGTCGATTACCGCGTCGAGCGCTTCCTCGATATCTTCTTCCGTTAGCAAATCGAACTCCTCCTGAGTGATGCCGAGGAAGTCCGCCGTGATGAGATCTTCAGTGCCCATCACCAGATACACGGGGTCGGAGGGGTTGAAGCCATCGACTGTGCCAAAGACCGAAGCCAGATAGATGCCTGGCAACGCGTCGCTGTCCACGGCCAGGAAAGGGTGGTCGTGGAACGCGCCACCGGGGCCTGCGGTTCCGAGCGGGTTGGTGCCGTCGATCCGGAAGTCGGCTGCAGCCGGAGCGAACGTCACGGGGTCGATTCCGTTCCAAAAGAACAGATCCTCTACCATCCCGCCAACTGAGAAGTCGCGTTCCTGCAGCCGGATCTCGTCGCCAGGTTGCAGGGGTGCGGCCGACGCCGGATAGGCCGTC
>JAKEGR010000100.1 GCA_022615465.1 Planctomycetota bacterium
ATCGCGCTCGTTGGGCTAACCGGTGCTGCAATGGTTGCTGTACTGGTTGCGATCAATACCTTCGTTGTGCCGAATTCTCAACGACTCGGGATGCCGCACACCGTGCCATTCGATTTGAGTGTTCGCGGCAGCCTCGCCGACTGGACGGCGGCCGTTGTGCTGCTCGTCGCGAGCGCAATCTGTTGGATAATCTTTTCCATCCGCCAACACCGCATCGACGATATCCGCGGTCGCTATCATGTGTGGTTTTTGGCCAGCATGGTCTGCCTGATGATGAGTGCTAACAGCGTTTCCTCGTTGCACTTGGTAATCGCCAGTGCGTTGAGCCAAATGACGGGCTGGCAGGCACTTCGTGATGGGGCCGTGTGGTGGCTGGCTGTGGCTGGACTGCCAATTGCCTGGATCGCTACTCGCGCTATCCTGGATGCGTCAGAAAGCCGTCTTGCCGGAGCAATGGCGCTATTCGGCGCGGGCTGCTACGCATTTGCGTTTGCCAGCTATCTTGGCTGGCTTCCCATTACCGACCCGCGGGCTGAATCGTCGATCACTGCTGGCGCAAGACTACTTGGACACTGGTCGCTGTTGGTTGGCGTGATTGCCTACGCTCGTTACGTCATCCTCGACGCTCAGGGGCTAATCCCGATTCGGCTGCGACGTTCGGAATCACGGGAATCATCCGCTTCAGAACGGACAGAGGGAAGCCGCCAAACCATGGGTGTCATTGGGCCTGGTGCCACTTCCGCCACGCAATCCACTCGCAAATCGTCTGCTCCCAGGGCGGAATGGATCGACGGCAGCCAGCCGGAAGAGGATGAGAACGAAGACGACGATCGCGGTAAAGGCGAGAAATTACACAAAACAGAACGAAAGCAATTGCGAAGACCCAAACCGCAGAAGCGGGCAGCCTAGCGGCCCCGTCCCGATTTGTGGATGATGGTGGGGCGGTAGCCGCTACTCACCCCCATGCCGCTTGCACCTCTGTTAGCTCGTTCTGTGCCCGATCATGGTCGTCCGTACACGCTTTGCTCCCAGTCCCACCGGCTACCTGCACATCGGAGGCGTTCGGACCGCGCTTTTCAATTGGCTGTTCGCCAAAGGACAGGGCGGGCAGTTTCTCCTCCGCATCGACGACACCGATGCGCAACGAAACGTCGACGAGGCCCTGGCGCCGATCCTGCACGGCTTCCGCTGGCTCGGCCTCGATTGGGACGAAGGGCCGGAAGTCGGCGGTCCGCATGGGCCTTATTACCAATCGCAGCGGCTCGATAAGTATCAGGCCGCGGTTGCGAAGTTGCTCTCTGTCGGGGCCGCTTATCGCGACTATGCCCGGCCAGAAGAACTACAGGCCGAGCGGGAGGAATCGCAGAAGGCTGGCCAGGCATTTACTTACAGTCGCCGTTGGCTTGCGGAGACTGCCGAGGACGCCGCGCGATTCGAGGCCGAGGGCCGCCTGGGTGTCGTCCGGCTCCTGATGCCGCGCGAGGGGCAGTTCGTCCTCAATGATTTGGTTCGCGGCGAAGTCCGGATTGATTGGGCGAGCGAGCAGGATCACGTTATCCAGCGTGCCGACGGCACATGTCTTTACCATCTGGCAACGGTCGTCGACGATCACGACATGCAGATCTCGCACGTCATTCGCGCCGAGGAACATCTGCCAAATACCCCGCGCCAGGTGTTCATGTTTCAACGGCTCGGTTACGAACTGCCGCGATTTGCTCACCTGCCCTACGTGGCCGAGCCGGGCAGCAAGAACAAGCTCAGTAAGCGCAAGCTGGACAAGTATCTCAAGAACCGCGCATTTGCCGAATTGATGGAGCACGGACGCTCCATCGCGCAGCGAATGGGACTCGCCGTTACCAACGAGACATTCAATCCCGTCATCGTCGACTTCTATGAGCAGGTTGGTTATCTGCCCGATGCACTGCTCAATTACTTGCTGCTCCTGGGCTGGTCACTCGATGACAAGACGGAGGAATTTTCACGCGGCGATATGCTCCGTGATTTCACGCTGGAGCGAGTGAACAAGTCGCCGGCCAGTTTCGATCCCGAAAAGCTTGCCGCATTTCAGACGCGAGCGATGCAGCAACTGCCGGCCAGGCAACGGATGGCGAAGATTGTACCATTCCTTCAGCGGGCGAAGCTCGTCGCCGAACCGCTGCCGTGCGACACCGCGACTTACGTGATGCGGATTGTGGAAGCGGCTGGCGATCGCATCAAAGTGGCCGGCGACATCCTCGATTACAACGAATTCTTCATGTCAGACGACCAGTTCCCGGTCGATGCCAAGGCATTCGAAAAGCGGATTGTCAAGCCGCCGAAAGCCAAAGAACTCCTGACGAAGTTCCGCTCCGAACTGGTGACCATCGAGCCTTTCACCGCCCAGCGGCTTGAGCAATTGATGCACACGTTTGTTGCCAAGGAGAGCGTTCAGCCCGGCGACGTCGTTCATGCGGTGCGAATCGCCTTGACAGGCAAGGCGGTTGGCTTTGGACTCTTCGACACGCTCGACATTCTTGGCCGCGAGCGCTGCCTTGCCCGTATCGACCGGGCGCTCCAACTCGCGTCGGCTGGTGCGTAATGCGGGCCCATTGACTGGGGCACAACGGGTCGTCGCCTAAAAAAACATCGCGGGCTGCTACTAGCATTTTCCGCGATCAGCAGGTACATTGTCGGCACGGACAGGAAAGGCGCGTTTTATTCCGCTCGCATTCTTTGCATCGCTCGGTCTGCGCGTCCATGTCGAACGGCGATTCCAAAATGCACTGTCACGACCGCGCCCTGCGAGCCGTCCGTCGCCATCTGCGTTTGATCGAAATACAGACGCACCGCGTCAAAGCCGAGATGGCTCGGCTTGAGTCCGAGCACGAAATCGAGATTCGAACTTCCGACGTCCGACGCCATCCCGGCGTATCCACTTCCCGACGTTCAACGCGACCGTTGCTGACTAGCCTTGGCGTCCATGTGGCGGTGTTTTTGCTTTGCCTGCCGCTGACGTTTGCCACTTGGACGAACGACACTTTCACGCTGTTCGTCGGACCACCCGAAGTTGTCGAAGAAACGGCGGAGAGGCTCACTGAAATTGAGATCGAAACATCCGCGTTCGAGGATACGGAATTACAAACTGTTGCTTTTGAACAGCCGGAATTCAATATGAGCGACA
>JAKEGR010000101.1 GCA_022615465.1 Planctomycetota bacterium
GAATCGCGATGTGCGTACGGGCCAACCAACACTCGCGAGCTTCAAAGTTTACATCGAAGAGATCTCTCATCCTGCTCCCCAGCAATGAGCGACGCGACCAATCCAAGGCAGAGCGAACGCTTGGTCAAATGCTAGCCGTGAATCACATCTCTCGACTGTCATGCCGGGCGACGGAATCAGGGGGCAGAACGAATTCATCGGATGGGACTGTATCAGCAGTGTAGCAGCAGGATCAGCGGGCGACGACAAAATAGTTCTGCCCCATTTTTCCCATTTCACCGAACGATCAGGACCGAACACGGCGCCATCGCCAGCAGTTGCTCTGACGTGCTGCCAACCAGCATTCGTTCCACGCTCCCGCTGCCACGGCTTCCGGCAATCACCAGATCAAACGGCGCCTCATGGAGCTTTGCCAAGAGCTTCTCGACCGGCCGGCCTTCCACGACCAGCGGTTCGTTCCCGGCAAAACAAGAGGGCAATTTGTGCTGGAATTGCCGCAGTTCGTGACGCGCGGCTTGCACGCTTTCGTCGTGTTCGTTCTGCCACGCGGCGGCCATTGCCGCCACATCGGGATCACGCGTCATGTGCCTCAGCCAATCGGGCAACTCCTCAATGAACATCGGTTGGACCACTGTCATCACCGCCCCCAGCGTCCCCTCGGGCCAAGTAAACCGGCCGACGAACTCCGCAATTTTCTCGCCAACGGCCGCTCCATAATAAGTCACCAGCGATTGAAATGGTCCTTGAGTCGCCCGTGCCGGTTCTTCGGTCGGCCCCGCTTCCGTCTCTTCGCTTTTGACGACAAGCACGGGCGCCTTCGCGGAATGAACCACGGCCCGGCTCACGCTTCCTAAAACGAACTGTTCAAACAAACTCGTGCCACGAAAGCCGACGGCGATCAAGTCCGCGTTCCATTCGTCGGCGGCAGCGAGCAATGCTTCACTCGGCGCGCCGCCAACGCCCCGCTGTCTTAGCTGGTCGGCATGCGGCTGCCAATGGGCCGGCAGCCGGGACATCGCTTCCTCGAACACGGCCTTGCTCAGCGACGAGCGAGCTCGATTGAGCACCGCTTCGTCAAGGCGCTCATCGCCGGCAAACGACGCTTCGGGCGTGGCGTACAACAGCACCAACTCGTCGTGCGCCGGCGATAGCAGCCGGGCGGCCAACTGCACCGCCGCAAATGAATTCGACGAACCATCAACGCCAATGACAACTTTCATGTTACTCACTTTCCCAATCACTTCTCCGGCCGTTGCCGCTCGCTTTTCGTCGCGGGTGCTGCAAGTATTGGTTTCAAGAATAATCGAACTTGCGAGCCGAGCGGCGGAATCCGCTCCGTAAAGGCTTGATATGCCAACTCGTCGTTCGCCTGCGAACTGGGCACCGGGATGTCGAGCATCGCGGTGCCGAAGTTCGACACGCAAATGAAGTCGCCGCCTTCGGCCTGGTAGTATTGCTTGCCGCTCTCGGGATCGGTCCAAAACCGGCTTCCGGCAAACACAAAGGGGGGTGCCATTGCTTGCTTTGTCCGGACGTCCTGCACCCAGTCTTGGGCACGGGCCGTCTGCCGGTTGCCCGCTTCGTCGAGCCATTCGATGCTCACTTCGATTTCGCTCCCCGTTGGCGGCTTGTAAGCGGGGACAAACTCGACTGGCGTCCCCGACTCGGCGCCAAGCCGCAACAGCGCCGCATGCACCAGGAATGCCTTGGTATTGGCCGACACAATCGACTCGTGCTCTTTTGTATTCCGCGTGCAGGCGAACATCTCGAGCATTCCCTCACGCAGCGAAATCTGACCGTCGATGATTACAGCGCCCTGTTTCTGATCAAGCCAGATGTCGTAGTCTCGCGACAACCGCTCCGCACCCTTTGGCTCCGGCAGCTTCGGCGGGGCGGGATTCGGCGATTTCGCCACGTCGCCGGCACCATCAACCGCGGTAGATTCATCAAGCTCGGTGACAGATCCCGCGTGGTCTTGCGCATGGACCACCGCCTCGGCGAGACCGAACCAGCAATTGAAGCAAGTCGCTAGGACAATACACCGCCACCAGGCCTGTGTCGCAATTTTCTTCACTTTCATTGGTTTCGCTCCGCTCTTCTGGCCCTCGACCCTCGACGCTCTCCTGGCAACCCTCTAAGATACCGGCAAGCCGCCCGAGCGCCTATTTAGCAACCGGAAGCCGCGCGACCTGCACCTCCACACCATCAGCCAGCCCAAGGGATGCCCTGCACAACATGGCCAGCGCAATCACCGAAGATTTTGCGACCTGCCAGCCGCAACGACCACTCATTTGGCATCGCAGCGCGCCGCGCCGGCTGATCGACAAAAGCCGGCCAGAAGCTCCTCTCGCAGGCTGGACAACCTGGCAGAAGCATCTCGCCCGTCGCAAAAGCCCGCAAGTACCCCACTTCTTCGCCGGTAAGGAACCCGCGTTGCTCTGGGGCTGGCCGAAAAATTGGACCCGCGATGAATTGGCGGACGAGATCGGCGCACCCGAAGCAGCGGCCAGCGATTTCTCATCCATTTCCGCCGATTCACTCGACTTGTCGCATGCCCTGCAAGCAGTCGGGTTGGCCTACGCGCTGCCCCGCTTAGCCGGCAAGTTGACGGCTGATCCATGGTGGCGGCTCGCCAAGTCGTTGGCCACCCTGGCCACGGATGCCGGGCAACACCGCGTCGATTGGCTGGCCGATCCACGCGATGTGGTGCGGAACCAGCTCCTCGCCGGCGAATTGCCCCTCGTCCTCGGCTATTTGTTCCCGGAGTTAACCATTTGCCGCGCGCTACGCAACCCGGCTCGCGAAGCTCTCTCCGAAGCCCTCGTCGCCGTTACGGATGGCAAAGGCTTGCCACACGCCCGTCTGCTGCCCGTACTCGGGGCGCTCTTTGCCTGCTGGACGCGGTGCCGCTGGCTCGGTGAACGGATGAAGCGTGGTTGCTGGTCGCGCGAGGCCGAAGTGCAATATCTGTGGCTGGTGCGCCAGGCAATTCGACTTGCCAATGGCCGCGGGCAATTCCTGTTCGGCGAGAACGACGATTCACCCGGTGCAGCGGCTTTGCATCCCCTGTTTACCACGGCGCTCGAGCTAGTTGGTGACCACGGCGATTGTGCTCTCGCGGCTGCAATGATTTCCAAGTCAGTTCTTCCTCGCGGCATGAAACCCCGCAAGAAAATCCTGCCCAAGCCAGCGCTCGATTCCACGTGGTCCGGCATCGCCATCCTCACCAGTAATTGGTCGAAGTCTGCTGCACGACTGGC
>JAKEGR010000008.1 GCA_022615465.1 Planctomycetota bacterium
CGAGCAGCTTGTGGAGGTTGGCCAGCTTCCGCTCGCCGAGGAACTCAGCCAGCAGCGTGGCGTCGTAGCCGGTGCGGGCGATCGCCTCGCTGAGCAGTTCGGCAATGGCAAGGTGATCTTTTTGGCCCCGGAGTTGGCGAAGCGTTTCGGCCGCGGCGGCGGTTTTGGCACCTTCTTCTAACGAGAGTTCGGCGGGCAACACGTTGGCCAGGAGGCCCGCGTTGAGATTGCCGCCGGCTGTCTTAAACAGCCAGAAGAGCGTTTCGTCGGCTAGCGCGAAGAACGGGCTGCGTAGCGCCCCGGCGAGGCTGATTTCATCGGCTGGGCTGGCAACGGCGCGGAGCAGGTTGAGCACATCGAAGATTTCCTGTTGCGCGTAAAACGCGCGGCCGCCGACGAGGTAATAGTCCAGTTCGTAGGCGCGGAGCGCCTCCTCGTAAACCTGGATGTCGCTGAGCGCGCGAAGTAAAATGGCGATGTCGCCAAGCTGGGCGGGGCGCGGCTGGCCGGTTGCCTCGTCGATAATAGGCCGCTCGTCGTCGCTATCGACGATCGCGCGAAGGCGGCGGGCAATCCAGCGGGCCTCCTCGCGACGGGCTTCCAACACGGCACCCTTGTGATTGCCGTATTTTTCGGGCGTAATTGCCCACAGGAATTCGACTGCCGGTTGTTCCGTAGTCTGAGACCGGTTGGGCCGGAGCGGTTCGTATTCGTCGCCAAATGCTTCGACGAACAACGCGTTGACGAAGTTCAGTATTGCCGGCTGACTTCGGAAGTTTTTCGTCAGTGGGAGCCGGCCGCGATCGGTCACCTCATCCCGCAGCTTGCGAAAGACTTCGGGCCGCGCGCCGTTGAAGCGATAGATGGATTGCTTGATGTCGCCGACCAAGAACAGCCGATCCGATTGGACACCGCCGCTCAGGGCATTGACCACCTCCACCTGGAGCGGATTCGTGTCTTGAAATTCGTCGACAAGTACCAGGCTCAACTGAGAGGAGAGATGCTGCCGGATGGCTGCGTGGGTTGGATCGGTCAGGAGGCGACGGGCGTTGGCCAATAGATCATTGAAGTCGAGTTTGCCCTCGGCGGCTTTGCGGGCTTCGTAGGCTTGGACCACGTCGTTGGTGAGTCGAAGCAGAGCCAGACCAAGGCGGGCCGTTTCTCGGGCGATCGATTCATCGAACGGCTGCAGCGCATGCCTGTCGATTGCGTCGCGAACCGCCTTGCAGGCATTCTTGTATTTCTCAAACGCGTCGACGGAGGGCCAGTCTTTTGCCGTGCAGAGACCTTGAACACGCGCCTGTTCTCGGATGGTCCCTACTTGCGAAGCGGTGATGCTGCCGTCGACAAGACGCGGAAGCAAGTCCAGCAAGTTGGCCTTGGCTACAATGAATATGTCTTTTTTCGGCGTGATCGCATGTAGAAGACGGAGCATTTCAGCAATCGGCGCCTTGGCCGCAATCTCCCGAAGGGAACTGCGGAACGCCTCGCCGTCGTAACACGCATGCCAGGCGGTGACAGCCTCGTCCGGCGTTTTTGAGAGCCAATCATGAAAGGCGGCTTCGTGACGATGAGGCAGCAGTTCGGCAATTTGGTTCTTCACGCGCGCGAGGCCATACTCGCTTGCCAGTTCGAGAGTGTCGTTGTCCTGGGCGGCGAGTTTCTCCCGCAGGACATCGTCGATCGTTTCGCTGAGTAGCACGTCGGCAGCCCCCTGTTCGAGGACGCCGAACAATGGATCGAGCTTGGCAGCCACGGCATGGTCGCGCAGCAACGAGGAACAAAACGCATGAATTGTGCTCACGCGGGCCGCTTCAATCGCGCGGAGCAGGGTCAGCCAATAGTGTTTGTGTTCCGCCGGCGCGGCTTGCAGCCGCTCGCGGCATTTCTCGCGGATCCGCGTTCGCATCTCACGGGCCGCCGCGTCGGTGAACGTGATCGCGATGAGTTGGTGCAGCTCGGTTGGCTGGGGGGCGTCGGCATTCTCTGGGTCGAGATGAGACAGGAACCGTTCGGTGAGGACGTGCGTTTTGCCGCAACCCGCCCCAGCCGAGAGCGCGATGGAAACATCGCGGATTTCCACAGCGGTTTGTTGTTGTTCGGTGAGTTCGGTGGGCATGGGAGACGTCATTCGCCAAAGTGAATGGATCGGTGAATGGTTTGCTTGTCAGTATTCGTGTGTTGGATGGCCGTTCATGGTGTTGTGTTTGCGGAGTTGGTTTCCACGGGCCAGGTTTTGTTGAGGCTGCGGATGTGGTTCACGCGGCAAATCGTGTTGAATGGGCAGTTCTCGGTGCATTGATCGTCGCGGCTGAAGACGGGGAAGTCGCCATGGCGGATATCTGCGACGAACTGGCGGACGCGGGCAATGATTTTGGGGTGCAAGGCTTTCCATTGCTCGGTCGGTTCCACGCCATCGACGGAGCATTGGAGAGAGTGCCTTGCATCCCTGGTCACGCCCGTCTTCATGGACCAGTAGCCGGCCCACAAGGGCGTCGCGTTGTCCGCGTCAAACAGAACGGCTTGAGCCGCCATCACATACAACGGAGGCTGCAAGCGTTCACCTGATTCGATGTGTTCGCGATTCATGGTTGGCCGCTTGCCCGATTTGTAGTCGATGATGTTGAACACCGTGTTACCACCGATTTGGCCGACATCGATGCGGTCGATGCGGCCTGTGATACGAATCTCCTCGCCGCCGATATCGAGCGTGAAGGGTTGATTGGTCGACCGCGGGTCTTCGTCGGTTTCGCCGGGGCGTGGCGGGCCGAAGCGAACTTCGAAGTGGGCCGGTGTGAGTGGCTGCGTGAAATCGGCCCACTGCCGATCGTATTTCTCGATCTGGTCGAAATAGCCATCACGCCACTTTTCGATTTGCCGACGATCAAGCTCGACCAACGCGGCGTCGACGCCAGCGGGCGAGAGGCGTGCGATCTCAGCGGCGAGTGCCGCGTCGAACTTGCTTTTCAGTTCCTCTCGTGTGTGCCGCGAAACTGGCTGGCTTGCGCCCAGCGATTCGCGGATACACCGATGGAAGCTCGCCATGACGCGGTGGAGCAGGCTGCCCCGGCGGGCGTGGTCGGTTTCCAGCGTCAGCTCGCCCAGCGGCTCGAGTTGAAGGATCGATTCGAGAAAAAAGCGGTACGGGCAAGCTGCGTAACTTTCCCATTGACTGGGACTCCAAAGGTGGTCGGGGCCAAACTGTCTTGCGAGCGTGTCGCGGATTGCCGGGCTTTCCAGCAGTCCCTCGAACGGGCTAAACCGATCGCGTTTGCCGCGGTGGCAGATGCTCCGCAAGCCGGCGTCGATCGAGGCCGCAACGCCTTGCGTTTCCGTGTTGGCAGACAGGCCCGCCAGTAGTGTTGGATCGCCATCGAGCGCGCGAGCGACGGCCTGGATGCGCCACTCGGCCACGCTGTAAGGGTTTGAGTCGGTGGAAACTGGCGAAAGACGTGGATCGGCGTGCTGGATATTTTCGCGGCCCAATGTTCGTTCGACTTCAATCTCGTAAGAACTTGGCGGCAAATGCTGCGCCTTGGCGTCGAGTGCCGGGTAGCTGATCGTGAGGGATTCCGTGGCCCGCGTCAGCACTTCGTAAAAGAGGAGCATTTCTTCCTGCGCGCGACCGAGGCGTGAAAAAGGTCTGCCGGGTTCTGCCCGTTC
>JAKEGR010000102.1 GCA_022615465.1 Planctomycetota bacterium
AGGGGACGATCGGCCTCTACACGGCGGCCGACGATCGCTGGACGTTGCTGCGACTCACCCCTGCCGGCCGCCGGAAAATGACCCAGGTTGCGGCGGACCACTCAGCCGCTTGGCAAGGTCTCGGCGTGAGCATTTTGCACCGGCTCGTGGTCGACACCCTGTTGGGCAAGGAGCATGAAGCAGGGAGCACGGGGCAAGGAACACTTCCCACTCCCAAATATGTGCGCGATATCGAAGAGGTGGTTGCCAGCCTGAAGCATGGTGACGATGCGGGACGCGACGCCACGGGCCAGGCCGGCACCGGCGGCCGATTTGAGTTGGCCGCTCTGGTGATGCCGGCCTCGGTCGAGCATATCCGTGCTATCAGCAGTCATGGCGAACGCATGCCGGCCAAGAGCACGTACTTCTATCCGAAGCTGCTCAGCGGGCTGGTGATCAATCCGCTCGAGTAGGTGCCGCGAGCCGAGAGGCACGCGACCCTATGCCTATCCGCTCCGGCTCTGTGGCCCTGCCCGTTTCACGTGAAACGACTTCGCAGGTTGCGTTGTTTTGCACCAGTCCGCCATTTGTATGTTCCACGTGAAACACGCAGGATGCGTCCAGGCTGTCGATTGTTTCACGTGGAACGACTCTGCCGTCGAATTCGCCTCCAAGGGAACTAGACGCTGCGGGATGAGTGATCCTTCCCACGGCCTCTGATCGAGGGGCCAGCCGACGAGCACCGACAGCATGAGCTTGTTCCAGCCAAGCGGCCTGGAATCGCGGTATCTCGGTGACAAACAGGATGCGGCCAGCATCAGCATTCTCAATACACCGCGGACGCGAGTTGCCCAGCGACTGAAACGCAGGACGACGGCCTCGATGATCGCAGCCTGCGGAAAGACGCGACGATCAGTCAATCTGTTTCCCCGTTGGCTGATTCGATATGCTTTGCCCGTTCAATCAGCCGATGACATCTCGGCGGCGGGCTGCACCTATTTCCGCGGCAGCTAGCGAACTCCACCACACCTCGGTCGGTTTCCAGCAAGGATGCTGGCAGAACTGGTATTTCGGGGTTCCTGGGGCGGAAGCCCGTGGCATCGCGGCCGAAACGGGGGTGACCCCATCCGCATCGATTTGTATTCACCAGGACACTCAATCAGGGAGGATTGGGCCATGTCAAAAGAGCGACGTTTGGGGCGTGGTTTGGAAGCCCTGTTGGGCCGTGCGTGGGAAGATCCAGAGGCATCCACGGAGCACCTGGTCGCTTCGCAACAGGCTGCGTCGGACCCGCCGTCTGACGGGCGGATGTCGCACGACGATCATGGCCAGCTCTGGCTCAATTGCGATGCGATCGATCGCAATCCCTATCAACCTCGAAAGACCTTCGACGAATCGGAAATCGCCGATCTGGCGGATAGCATCCGCACCCATGGCATTCTGCAGCCGCTCGTGGTTCGGCTCGTTGGTGAACGCTATGAATTGATTGCCGGCGAGCGGCGATTGCGTGCGGCACAGGCAGCCGACTGGCGGCAAGTGCCCGTGCAATTACGTGATGTCGACGACCGTCAAATGGCGGAGTTGGCCATTGTCGAAAACGTCCAGCGCAAGGATCTCAACGCGATCGAAAAGGCCGAATCCTTCCAGCGTTATCTGG
This sequence comes from Planctomycetota bacterium, assembly GCA_022615465.1. Lineage (GTDB taxonomy): Bacteria > Planctomycetota > Planctomycetia > Pirellulales > Lacipirellulaceae > JAKEGR01. The sequence goes on from JAKEGR010000102.1 coordinate 1,637, forward strand.
ACCAGTATCAGTGTACGCAGGACGACCTGGCTGCGCGGGTGAACATCGACCGCTCGACCGTGGCCAATCTCATTCGGTTGCTGGAGCTTCCCGATGAAGTGAAAAAGCTGGTCTGCGGAGGCGAGATTTCCCAAGGCCACGCTCGGGCGCTGTTGCCGCTGGGCGACACGGACGAACAGATCCAGTTTGCCGCACGCATCAGAAAAGAAGGCCTCTCCGTCAGGGCGACCGAACAGGCCGTGCAGAACCACATCCACGCGGCCGATGGCGAGCCGCTGCGAATCGTCGACGCGGAAGGCAACTCGCGATCTGTCGCCAAACCTCGCAACGAACAAATCGAGGCGATTCAACAGGAATTGGCGACTGTCCTGGGCACCAAGGTTGATCTGAGCTTGACGGCCAAGGGTCGCGGCCGTATTACGATCCACTTCAAAAACCACGATGAATTTGATCGGTTGCGGCAGATGCTTGTTGCCAGCAGGATTCCACAGCAGCAGACCGCGTAACTCCACGCGACCTATAAATAACAACTTCGATTCTTATGAGCATGACATCGGGGCGCCGGCTGGTGCCCAAGCTGTGGGAGACCCTGCCGGACTATACGCGGCAGCGTCTGGTTGCGGATCTGATTGCCGGGCTGACGGTGGGGCTGGTGGCCTTGCCCCTGGCGATGGCGTTCGCCATTTCCTCGGGCGTGAAGCCTGAAGCGGGCATCTACACAGCCGTCCTCGCCGGATTTGTTGTTTCGGCGCTGGGTGGGTCGCGCTGTCAAGTCGCGGGACCGACCGGGGCGTTTGTCGTCATTGTGGCTGGCATCACGGCCAGGTTTGGCCTCTCTGGCCTGCTCATGTGTACCGCCATGGCCGGCGTGATGCTGGTCTTGATGGGACTCACGGGGCTGGGTTCGGCGGTCCGATTTATCCCGCGGTCTGTCACGATTGGCTTTACAAACGGTATCGCCGTGCTGATCGCGTCGACACAGGTCAAGGACTTCCTTGGCTTGTCAATCGATTCGGTGCCAAGCCAATTTCTTCCGCGGATGGCGGCGATCGTCAAAGACCTGGCGACGATCAACATTCCCGCACTCTTGGTGGCAAGCACGACTCTGGCTATGGTTGCGTTTTGGCCGCGGGTGACAAAGAAGATTCCCGGATCGATCGTGGCGCTGTTGGTGACCACCGTGGCGTGCGTTCTGTTCGGTGTGCCGGTGAGCACGATTGGCAGCAAGTTCGGCGGCATCCCGATAGGGCTTCCGTCTTTTTCCATACCCGAGTTCCGCGCCGATCTGATTTTGCCGCTGCTGCCATCGGCGTTCACGGTAGCAATGCTGGCAGCGATTGAGAGTCTGCTGTCTGCTGTCGTCGCC
>JAKEGR010000103.1 GCA_022615465.1 Planctomycetota bacterium
AGCGGTCGGGGAGGGATTCGAACCCCCGGTACACTTCCGTGTACGCCGGTTTTCAAGACCGGTGCCTTAAACCACTCGGCCACCCGACCGACAGCCCGATTGACTCTACGAGCCGTTTCTGGTCATGTCAATCTTAACCAGTGACACGCTTGGGGTTTACGCGTTGACGACCGCGGATGCCGCTGCTACAAAGACGGGTTCATCGGACGCCTGGTTCGTATTCTGAAAGAACTCATTTCGAATTGCCGAGAGGAGATTGTCCATTGGGCTGCAGCGAACGCAAGAAGGAAATCCGCCGCCGGCGCAAACGCCGCGAGCAATTGACGCGATTGAAAGGTCGCTTGGGGAAGGCCACCAAGTCGGAGCAAGTCGAAATCGCCCATAAGGTCCGCGAAATGACTCCTGGCGCGGAAGTCGTGATTGCCAACTGGCAACTCGCGGCGGTCGACAGGTAGCGGGGGCGAATGGCGAATGCGGAGTCTGCGATTCGTGCTTCGTCATTTCATGGCGATCTCGTCGCCGCGGAGCGATTCAAATATGAATTCCGCGCCGCTCCAGTCGATCCGCACCGTCGCTCCTTCGGGAAACTGACCCTTGAGCAGTTCCGTGGCCAGCGGGTTCTGTAGTTCCTGCTGAATGACTCGCTTGAGCGGCCGCGCGCCATACGTCGGATCGTAACCCTGATTGGCAATTTCCTGCCGAGCCGTTTCGGTCACTTCCAGGCCGAGGTCTCGTTGGGCCAGCAGTCTGGCCAGGTGTTCCACTTGCAGATCGACAATCCGGCGAATCTGCGCCCGGTCGAGCGGGTGAAACACAATGATCTCGTCGATGCGGTTCAGGAATTCCGGCAGAAACCGCGTTTGCAGCGACTCCACCACCGCCGACCGCATGCGGTCGTAGCCGCCCCCTTGCTCGGCAATCTCCTGGATCATCTGGCTGCCGACGTTCGAGGTCATCACGATGATTGTGTTCGTGAAATCGACCGTGTGGCCGTGGTTGTCGGTGAGCCGGCCATCGTCGAGCACTTGCAGCAGGACATTGAATACATCGCGATGGGCCTTCTCGATTTCATCGAGCAGCACCACGGAGTAGGGTCGGCGGCGGATCGCTTCGGTGAGCTTGCCCCCTTCTTCGTAGCCGACGTAACCCGGCGGAGCGCCGATCAACCGGCTCACCGTGTGCTTCTCCATGAACTCGCTCATGTCGAGCCGAACCATGGCGTGCTCGTCATTGAATAGCGTTTGCGCGAGGGCCTTGCACAACTCTGTCTTGCCGACGCCGGTCGGACCGCAAAAGATGAATGAACCGATCGGCCGGTGTGGATCCTGCAAGCCGCTGCGGCTGCGGCGGACCGCATTCGCCACGGCCTCGACCGCCTCGTCCTGGCCGATCACCCGCTGGTGCAGCCGCTCCTCGAGCACGAGCAGCTTGGCGCGTTCGGTCTCCACCATTCGCGAGACGGGCACGCCCGTCCAGGCGCTCACGACTTCGGCAATTTCCTCGGGACCGACTTCTTGTCGCAGCAGGCGGCGGGTGCCGCCGGCTCCGCCGCTGCCATCGGTTTCGGCGGCCCCGGCTTGCTTGGCCTCGGCTTCTTCCAGGTGCCGGGAGAGTTTTTTCAGTTCGACGTCCAACTCGTACAGCTTTTGGTAGGCCGATTCGTCGACCAATTGCCCGGCCGCCTGCTGGTCCTTGATCAGCGCGGCCTGCCGGTTGTAGCGGAGCCTGACCTCTTCCAGGCGGCGGCGCACTTCGTGGACATCGCCCAGGCCCAGTTTCTCCGACTCCCACTGCTCGCGGAGGCTGGCCAGGTCGCGCCGAAGCTTCGCCATCTCTTCGTTGATTTCGGCAAGCCGTTCCTGGGCGTGCTCCTCGGTCTCGTGTTCGAGTTGCCGGGCAGCCAGTTCCAACTGCATCAACCTCCGCTGGACCTGGTCGATCTCCGTCGGCACACTTTCCAACTCCATCGCCAGCCGGCTGGTGGCCTCGTCCATCAAGTCGATTGCCTTATCCGGCAGAAAGCGATCGGTGATGTAGCGGTTTGACAGCTCGGCCGCCGCAACGAGCGCTGAATCCTTGATCCGCACACCTTTGTGATGCGCTTCGTAACGCGGCTTCAGCCCGCGCAGAATCGCGATCGTGTCTTCGACGTTCGGCTCGCCGACAAGGACCGGCTGGAACCGTCGCTCGAGCGCCGCGTCTTTCTCGATGTATTGGCGGTACTCGTCGAGCGTCGTCGCGCCGATGCAACGCAGTTCGCCCCGGGCGAGGGCCGGTTTGAGCAGGTTGGCCGCATCGCTGCCCCCTTCGGCTCGGCCGGCACCGACCACCGTGTGCAACTCGTCGATGAACAGGATTACGTTGCCCGCGTCGGAAACTTCGCGGAGTACGGCCTTGAGCCGTTCCTCGAATTCGCCGCGGAATTTCGTGCCGGCGATGAGCGCCCCCATATCGAGCGCCGCGATGCGTTTGTTTTTGAGGCTCTGAGGCACGTCGGCCGCCACAATCCGCAGCGCAAGCCCCTCGGCAATCGCCGTTTTGCCCACGCCCGGTTCGCCAATCAGCACGGGATTGTTTTTGGTGCGTCGCGAGAGCACCTGGATCACGCGGCGGATTTCTTGATCGCGGCCGATCACGGGGTCGAGCTTGCCTTGCTTCGCTCGCTCGACGAGATCAATGCTGTACTTCTCGATCGCCTGGAACTTGCCCTCGGGCGATTGGTCAGTCACGCGGGCGCTGCCACGCACGCTCCGAAGCGCGCCAAGCAGCGAATCCTTGGTGATCGCATTGAGTTGCAGGATGTCCTGGGCCTTCGACCTGGCGTCCGCCAAAGCGAGCAAGAGATGCTCGGTCGAGACGAACTCGTCCTTCATTGCGTCGGCCTCGGCCTGGGCCGCGTCGAGCACCTTCGAAAGCGGTGAGCTAAGTTGCGGTGGTACGCCGCCGCTTGCCTTCGGCAGATGGTTCCGTTCCGCGGCAATGATCTTTTCAAGCTGCGGCACGTTGGCGCCGATCTTGTCGAGCACGGGACGCACGATGCCAGCGTCTTCGCCCACGATCGCCGCGAGCAGATGCAGCGGCTCGATCTGCGGATTGCCCGCCTCGGTCGCCAACTCCTGCGCCCGCGCGACTGCCTCCTGGGCTTTGATCGTCAGTTTATCGAAACGAAAAGGCATGGATTAGCCGTCAGCTATTAGCCGTCAGTCAATCAATCTGCAACGCGAACCACGTTACTTACTTCGACAATCCGATCATCCTCTCGAATTAAGAAGTAAAATCGAAGCGGTTTGGCATCGAGCCGCCATAGCTCCTCGCCCAAGTAAACCGACTGGCCTTGGGGCGATGTTGCGAGAGTTTCATCGGCGGTGTCAGCAGCCTCCGCCACTCGTGTTCGGTCGGACGCATTCTCCCAAAGCGAAACAAGCTCCTCCTCCGCCTCGGCGAGATACACGACCGAAAAGTTTTTCATCGCGGCTCTCGGCGTCCCAGCCGCGCGAGGACGTCCACCGAAGCACGCCTAGGCTGGTCGGAGGCCAAACGACGCTTCGCTTCGGCCACGATCGCCGCTTCTTCCGCGGTGTAAACGGGCGGCACGCGAACGATGACTTGGCCAGAGGGGTTGCAAAACACAACTCCGTCCGTAGCTTTCGCAATTTGTTGACTTTGATCCTGAGTGAGGATGATCTCGGTCATCGACTAAGCCTCCGCAAGGGACACATGGGAATAATGTCCATTGTACCAAACGATTTTCGTCGGAACAGTTCTCGGCACGCTCCCAGTCTTCTTACTTCTTCACATCAAACTCGGCGTCGATCGCGTCGTCTTCCGGACCAGATGTTCCTCCGCTCGGTTCGCCGCCTGCCGGGCCGGCGGCTGCGCCCGCCTGGGCCGAGGCCGCCTTGTACAGCGCCTCGCTCATCGCGTGTGAAGCGGCCTCAAGTTCGCTGATAGCGCTCTTGATCCGGGCCGTGTCCTCGCCTTTGGCTGCTTCGCGGACCTTATGGATCGCCGCCTCGATCGATTGCTTGTCGGCATCGCTCAGCTTATCCCCTTGCTGCTTGATCAGCTTCTCGAGTTGGTAGCATCGCGAATCGGCTTCGTTGTGGGCCTCGGCCAGTTCGCGCTTCCGTTTGTCCTCGTCAGCGTGCGACTCGGCGTCTTTGCGCATCTTATCGATCTCTCCCTCGGCCAGCCCGCTCGACTGCTCAATCCGCACCGTCTGCTCCGTGCCGGTTCCCAAATCCTTGGCCGCGACGTGCAAAATGCCGTTCGCGTCGATGTCGAACTTCACTTCGATCTGCGGCACGCCACGCGGCGCCGGCGGGATGCCCTCCAGATTGAACTGACCCAAGAGCCGATTATCGACACACATCGGTCGCTCGCCCTGGAACACGCGAACGGTAACGGCCGTCTGATTGTCATCCGCGGTGCTGAAGACCTGCTTCCGCTCGGCCGGGATCGTTGTATTACGTTCGACCAGCTTCGTCAGCACGCCGCCGAGCGTCTCGATTCCGAGCGACAACGGCGTCACGTCCAGGAGCAGAATGTCTTGCACTTCGCCCGAAAGCACGCCGCCCTGAATGGCGGCACCGACCGCCACCACTTCATCCGGGTTGACACCCTTGTGCGGCTCCTTGCCATGAAACAACGCCTTGACGACTTCCTGCACCTTCGGAATGCGGGTCGAACCGCCCACGAGCACTACCTCGTCGATCTTGCTCGGATCGAGCTTGGCGTCTTTGAGCGCCTGTTGCACCGGCCCTCTTACCCGGTCGATAAGGTGGTCGACCAGCTTTTCGAACTGTGCGCGAGTAATCGACATCTGCAAGTGCTTCGGACCGCTCGCGTCGGCCGTGATGAACGGCAGATTGATGTCGGTTGTTTGGGCCGAACTCAACTCCTTCTTGGCCTTTTCGCACGCTTCCTTAAGCCGCTGCAGGGCCATCGTGTCCTTCCGCAGGTCGATGCCTTGCTCTTTCTTGAACTCATCGGCGACGTGGTGGATCAGCACCTCGTCGAAGTCGTCGCCGCCAAGATGCGTATCGCCATTGGTCGAAATAACGCGAAACACGCCGTCGGCCACTTCGAGGATCGACACATCGAACGTGCCGCCGCCGAGGTCGAAAACGCAGATCGTCTCTTCGCCCTTCCGGTCGAGGCCGTATGCCAGCGAGGCGGCAGTCGGCTCGTTGATGATGCGGGCCACTTCGAGGCCGGCAATCTGCCCTGCGTCTTTCGTTGCCTGACGCTGCGCATCGTTGAAGTATGCCGGCACCGTGATCACGGCCTTGTTCACCTTGTGCCCCAGGTACGCTTCGGCCGCTTCCTTGAGTTTTCGAAGTATCTTGGCCGAGACTTCCGGTGGCGTAAGTTCCTTGTCGCCGGCATGCACCTTCACATAGTCCTCCGGCCCGCCAACCACCTCGTAGGACACCATTTTCTCTTCAGAAGCGACTTCGTTGTGCCGCCGGCCCATGAACCGCTTGATCGAGTAGACGGTCCGCTTCGGATTGGTGACTGCCTGACGCCGGGCCGGTTCACCCACCAACACGTCTCCCTTGTCGGTGAACGCAACGACACTGGGCGTGAGGCGATTCCCTTCAGCATTGGGAATCACCTTCGCTTCTTTGCCTTCCATTACGGAGACGACTGAGTTCGTCGTGCCGAGGTCGATGCCGATAATTTTCTCACCAGCAGCCATGGTCCTGTACTCCTGTGATCTTCCGTCCGAAACGGAATGTGTGGATTTTGAGACGGGAATGGTCTCGTCTTCGATTGGTTGACCGCGACCGGCGTAGCGACGGCCCGCTAATGAATCACGGCCGAAATGGTCACCCCTTGAAAGTGAACTCGCTAAACGCGCGCGGAAAAACTCCGCGGCACCCCTAGTGACGACCAGGCCAACCTACAGCAATATCCGTGCCCAGTTGTCTGTTACAGCTTATAAGTGATGTAAACTGTTGTGCTATAAATGGTTAAGAAGCGATTTCTTGCCTTGAAAGTGGTAGGATTGATGAGATAGATGCTTTGCTTGCTGCCATAAATGCAGTATCACTCATTTCCAAGAACCACATCAACTCCCGAAGTGCTGCCATAATGGCATCCGGCGGCGTGTCACAATTCATCGAGACGTCGCTTTGGCGATGCTCCACGGATGCCGGATCCCGGTATCATTTTGTTGGTTTGTGTCCGCATTTTCGGCTCGGCGAAAATGGTGGTCTGCTCACTCGCTCGGAATCTTGAAGCTGCCCCCACCGGGTCCGTTGAGAACTTGACTCTTCGTCCACTGTTTTTTGAGCGTGTCCAGATGTAGATTGCTTACGTTGAACTTATTATGGCCAAAGCAAAAAACAGCACCGCGACAAGTCCATCACTTCGGGAGGAACATGCCACGCCGTCTGGCGATCGCGTGGCGAAGAAAGCGGATGCGGGCGGACGTGGGAAGCTCACGGTTTCCGCACTCCGCCGGGAATTGGACCGCATCGACCGCGAGATCCTCGCCGCCATGAACCGGCGGGGTGCGCTTGCGTTGCAGATTGGCGAGTTGAAGCACGCCGATGCCCAGAGCATCTACGACCCACAACGCGAGTCGGAAGTGTTGCAGCAGGCAGCGGCCAACAATGCTGGGCCGCTCACCGACGCTGGCGTGCGGGCCGTTTTTCGTGAACTTGTCAGCGCCACGCGTGCCGTCCAGGAACCGTTGCGCGTCGCCTACCTGGGTCCGGAATTTACCTTCAGCCATCTGGCCGCCATCGAACGGTTTGGGCAATCGGCCGAACTGGTTCCCGTCGGGACGATCGCTGTCGTGTTCGAAGAAGTCGAGCGCGGCCAGGCCCAGTTTGGCGTTGTGCCCATGGAGAATTCGACCGACGGCCGGGTGGCCGACACCTTGGATTGTTTCTCGCGGTCGGCAGCCAGGATTTACGGTGAATTGCCGTTGCATATCCACCATTGCTTGCTCGGTGTGGGCCAACGGGACGACATTCGCATTGTCTACAGCAAGCCGCAGCCCCTCTCGCAGTGCCGCAATTGGCTGGCAAAACATTTGCCGCAAGCCGAATTGGTTGAATTGGCCAGCACGGCAGAAGCAGCCAAGCGGGCGAAAGACGAGCCGCACGCCGCCGCGGTCGCAAGTGCTCAGGCCGGCGTGAATTATGGCTTGCCCGTCCTGGCCAAAGATATCGAGGACCAACGCGACAACATCACTCGGTTCGCCATCATCGCGGCCACCACCTCAGGCCGTACCGGCAACGACAAGACCACCCTGATGTTTGAGATTGCCCATCAGCCAGGCGCTTTGGCGGATACGATGGCCATCTTCAAACGGAACCGGCTCAACATGACCTGGATCGAATCGTACCCCATTCCGGGGGCGCGCGGCCGCTATCTGTTTTTCGTCGAATTTGTCGGCCACCAGGACGAGTTGCGCGCGCGCCGAGCCATCGCATCCTTGCAAAAAAAGGCATTGCGGTTGGAAGTGCTGGGATCCTACGGGCAGACCGAACCGGTCGGATGATCCTGGCGGCCTGATGGGAACTTATCGCACACTGCTCCTATGCGCGGAAACAGGCAGCAGGTAGACTGGTCTGTTTGGCAAGAACGGCGGTTCCACCGCCTGTGGAGTGCGATCCACTTCAGAAAGAGCTAGAACTGGTTTCAAAACGCGAGATCCGGGGGGCGAAGCTCCTGCTGAGCCGCACTGGGCTTGTGTTTGGCTCGGCGGGTGCCGCCACGGAGTGGTGGTCGGCCCCGCCCTCCTGAGTGTTGGAATCAATTCTAATCCGTAACAATATCGGGAGACCACCATGCGACGTCCATTGATTGCCGGCAATTGGAAAATGAACACTGACCGGGCAAGCGCCGTGGCGCTGGCGACGGGGGTCGCGCGTCGAGCCAGCGAATTCGCCCAACTCGATCTTTTAATCTGTCCTCCGGCAGTCTATTTGATTCCTGCGGCCGAAGCGATCGCCGGCTCCAAGGCGGCGCTCGGCGCCCAAAACATGTACCACGAGGCGAACGGCGCGTTTACCGGCGAGCTGAGCGCCGCCATGCTTCTTGATGTTGGCTGCAAATACGTGATCCTGGGCCATAGCGAACGGCGGCACATTCTCGGTGAAACCGACTCCGCCGTGAACAAGAAAACGATCGCCGCGCTAGATGCCGGGTTGATCCCCATTGTTTGCGTTGGCGAGATGCTTGCGGAGCGTGAGGCAGGAAAAACGGCCGATGTCATCCGCCGCCAGTTTGAGGGGTCGCTCGCGGGCCTGACAGCCGAACAGGCGGGGCGCGTTGTCCTGGCTTACGAGCCGGTTTGGGCCATCGGCACGGGCAAAGTCGCGACTCTCGATCAGGCCGAGGAGGTACATGCTGCCCTTCGCAGTCTCCTCGCCCAACGATACAATCGACAGTCGGCCGACAGCGTACGCATTCTGTATGGTGGGAGCGTCAAGCCAAGCAACGCCGGCGAGTTGCTCTCGCAACCAAACATTGATGGTGCGCTCATCGGCGGCGCGAGCCTGAAGGTTGACGACTTCCTCGGTATTGCTGCCGCGGCAAAGTAACGGCGTTTTGCTCGTGATTTCCTGTTTCCCGATACCTTTACCTCTGTATAGCCATGGGCACAATTTTTGCCATCCTCCTGTCATTCCTGGCCATCTTTCTGATCCTTCTCGTGCTCGTGCAGCGCGGCCGCGGCGGCGGTTTGGCGGGAGCCTTGGGCGGCATTGGCGGGTCCAGCGCGTTCGGTGCCAAGGCCGGCGACGTCTTTACCCGGATTACCGTCGTTACCGCCACCATCTGGATTGTCGTTTGCGTTGCGGCGGTCTACTGGGCAAATAACCGAGGCGATGCGCTGAGCGCGGCAGGCGGTAGTGATGCGTTGACCGAGGGGTCGGCGCTCGAGGTGCCGCCAACATCGTCCAAGGAAGAAGCTCCCGCCGAAAATGCCAACGAATCTGCGGCTCCAGCAAGCCCGGAGACGAAGTAGTGATCGCCTTTCAGGAATTTCCGGTTGCGTGCGAGATGTTTCGACCGATTGGTTCCAGGCCCCATTGGTCAGTTTTCCACCCCAGGCGATTGTTGTAGGAGGTTGTTGCCTTGCTTGTCAGCATGACCGGTTTTGGCGAAGCTCACAGCCAGGCGGCGGACATGGCGATTTCCGTCGAAGTGCGCACAATCAACAGTCGACACTTCAAACTCAACTATCGTGCAACTGACGGCTACGCCGGTCTTGAGCCGGAGATCGAAGCGGTAGCCCGCGAACAGATTCGCCGCGGCACGGTTCAGTTGAATCTGTTTGTTGATCGACAGGCGTCGGCGGAGGATTATCGCGTCAACGCGGCGGTCCTGGAGAACTACCACTGGCAGCTCGATATGCTCATCGGGCGGCTCGAATGGACGGACAAAGTCGATCTCCGCATGTTGTTGACCCTGCCCGGCGTCGTGACCGAACGGAAGCACTCAGATCACGACCCGCACGAAGATTGGTCCGCGATTGGGCCGGTCGTGTGCGAGGCGATTGCGGGGGCGGCCAAAATGCGGGCGGAGGAAGGTGCCGCACTGGCCGTCGATCTAGCCCGCAACGGCCAGCAAGTCGAGCAGTTGCTGAATCAGATTGCGGCACGGGCGCCGGAGGTCGTCGTCGGGTACCAGTCGCGTCTGACACAGCGAGTGCAAAAGGCGTTGTCGGATCTTAATGTTACTCTGAATCCGGCCGATCTCATTCGGGAAGTAAGCCTGTTTGTTGATCGCAGCGACATTTCGGAGGAGGTCGTCCGCCTGCGAAGTCACTTGCAGCAATTCGCCGATGCGATCGAATTGGCGGAAAGCTCCGGCCGCAAACTGGAGTTCATTGCACAGGAGATGGGACGCGAGATCAACACGATTGGCTCCAAGGCAAACGACGCGGAGGTTTCGCGGCATGTCGTCGATATCAAGAGCGCCCTGGAACGCATCCGCGAGCAGATCCAAAACGTCGAGTGAGAATCGACATCCCGTAAAGAGAGAGGGATTGGCATCGGTCGCCAGACTGAATCTACCGCCCAATCGCCCTGAACATCCTTGGTGCTTCCTTGATGAATGCTCTTCCCACTGTTGCCAAAATGATCGTCCTTTCCGGCCCGTCGGGCGCCGGGAAGTCGACCATACTCCGCCGGCTGCTGGAGACCTATCCCGACCGGCTCCGACTGAGTGTCTCGGCTACCACACGGTCGCCACGATCCGGAGAAGTCGATGGCGTTGACTACTATTTCCTTACTTCCACGGAGTTTGCCCGTCGCCGCGAGGCGGGCGAGTTTCTCGAATGCTTCGAGGTATTCGGTCGGGGGCACTGGTATGGCACCCTGCTGGCGGAAGTCACACCTAGCCGCAACGCCGGAAAAACGGTAGTTTTAGATATCGATGTTGATGGGGCGGCTCGAGTTCTGAGCCGGTTTGCCGACGTTCTCACCATTTTTCTGCGGCCCAGTTCGATGGAGGAACTTGAACGCCGATTGCGAGCCCGCGGCACAGAGACCGAAGAAGCCATCCAGCGGCGGCTTGAGGTCGCCCGCCGCGAGTTGGAGCGGGCACATCAGTATCAATTTCAAGTCGTCAACGATACCGTCGAACATGCAGTGGACCAAATCAGCGAGATTCTGACCAAACAAGGGATCGTGAAATGATCGAAGCGCTCAAAGAAGAAGAAATCGTTAACAAGGTGGGTGGGCGGTTCAAGCTCTCCACGTTGATTCAAAAGCGGATGGTTGCTCTTAATGCGGGCGCCCGCCCGCTGGTCAACATTGGCAGCGACGACAAAATGGAAATCATTGTCCAGGAAATCCTGCAAGATAAGATCTTCCTGGATATGTCGAACGAGTTACGAACGATAGCCAACTTTGGGCCGGTTGGCGGCCCGCCCGAGTTTGATTTCGACGCGATTTAGATCGGTCAGATATCGTAAGCTGACGCTACGCTGAATCGTCGGATGGGAATGCCTGAGTTGTCAATGCCTTCCAAACTGATCATTGGTGTCACTGGTGGGATCGCGGCCTTCAAGACGGCCTCCCTTGTCAGTGCGTTGGTGCAGGACGGTC
>JAKEGR010000104.1 GCA_022615465.1 Planctomycetota bacterium
CCGATTTCTACCACTTCCACGTCAATCTCTTTGCCGATCCCCAACCAGGATCGTTTGCCGTCACGTGGGAAGAAGCGGCGGCACGTCTGGAAGGACTGCCGAGGATGATCTTTGAACTCGATGGTTCGTTCGTCGTCCGTGGAAGTGTCGGCCCAGCGCGCTGGCAGGTCGACGGCCATCTGTTTGATTTCTCCGACCGGCTCCACCGCGTCGAATTGCACGGCGACTGCCCCCGGTCGGCATTTGACGAACTCCTCGAATGCGTCGGCTGGCCGGCGCAGCGACTCGTGTTCGAAATGGTTCGCGAGGGCACGACGCTCGATGAACAGGAATTCCGTCGCCAGGTCAGAGCCAACGACGCCCCGATACGCTAATCGACTCGGATGCAGTTTGCGAGGCGGGTCGAGCGTGACGCGAAATCAGCGAGCCGAGGATGCCCCGGCTCGCTGATGAATAATACTACAGTACGGCCGGAAGCCTACTTGGCAGCCTCGGTCGCCGAACCTTCCGCCGGAGCAGCCTCGGTCGCTGAGCCTTCCGCCGGAGCAGCCGCTTCTTCTGTCGTTGCGGCGGGCGTGGCTGCTGGCTCCTCGGTCTTGCTGCAGCCTGTGGTGACAGCGAGGGCCGTCACCATGCATAACAATGCAAAAAACTTTTTCATCACAATTCTCCTGTAAGAACATTAGGTTCGCGACACAGCGATGTGTCTGACACCTATGATCCCATGTTCACCGACGGAGTCAAGATGCCAAACGGTAAGTTGCAGGGCTGAAAATGACCATTGAGAGAATGGAGAAGTAAGTCAAATTACTCCGCCAAGAGCCGTTCAATTGCGGCGTCAACGTCTTGGAGCGTAAACTGGTCCTTTGCCTTGGAATCAAGCTCAAACGTGTACCTTTGGCGACCGGCGCGGTCATAGAGCTTGTAGTGTGGCAGTGCGCCGCTGGAGATATCAAACTCCTCCATGGACCGCGGGCTGCCACCGAACTGGCTGATAAAATTGGTGATGCCGGCGGCCTGTTTCTTTCGCAAAAACTCCACCACCGGCAGTGGGTTCGTCGGCTCGTCGCAGCTCACGGAAACCACAACCAGCCCTTGACTGCCGAACCGCATGGCCACTTCGACCGTGTGGGAAAATTGCTGGACACAGGGCATGCACCACGTCGCCCAGAAATCAACCAGCACGACCTGGCCGCGATGGCTCTCGATCACCGCGTCGTACTTGTCGCGATCGACGACCGCAAGTTTGAGATCGGCGCGATGGGAAGCGGCCGGGCTACCCGCGTCTTCTTCTGCTCCGCCGTGAGTGCAGCCGGCGCAGAGCCATGACACCGCCGCTGCCCCCAAGAGCAACCACCTCGCAATTTGCCGCCAGCGATCAATCATACTGGATGCTGCAACCGAACTGCTGCGTGGTGGCCGTAGCCGGTGTTTGTCCGGCCAGCACGGCATCGATCGCGTCTCGCAGATGGTGCTTCGTCACGGCCGCGGTATCTTGATTGTCGTCAATCGCGCCCATGTAGACGACCTTGCGATCCTTATCAAGCAGGAACACGTGCGGCGTAACGGTCGCGCTGTAGGCCCGCCCAATCTCTTGCGACGGATCGTACAGGTACTGGAAATCAAACCCCTTCGCCGCGGCCCGCTCTTTCATTGCCGGCAGCTTATCCGCTTCGAGGTTGTTGACGTTGATCGCCACCAGTTCGACGCCCTTGTCTTTGTAATCCTTGGCGAGTTGAACAAGCCGATCTTCATAGGCCTCAGCCACGGGACAATGATTGCAAGTGAACACCACGGCGACAGCATTGGCCGCGCTCAGATCCTTCAGGCTGTGCTGCTGGTCATCGATGCCGGTGAGGTTTTCCCAGGCTGGCCCAGGGAGGCCGATCGCGATGTCTTGCGCCAACTCGCTCACTTCCTCTTGCGAAGCGTCTGGCTGGATGCTGGAATTTTCCGGTTCGCTCGCTTGCGAGGCAGGTGCGTTGGCGTTGCCTGGAGGACTCGCTTGAGGCGACGTATCCGACTTCGCGCAGCCCGCGACAAGCAGCAGCGGAACAATCAAACCGACGAACGTGCAGATTCGTGTCATCGCCTGCCTCCTGGGAAAATAGTATGCTTCAGGTTTCGAGCTACTTTGTATCATGGCGTGCCGGCTGCTCGCGTCAACCCCCCAGTGATCCGGCCCGGTTGCGGTGAAGGGCGGATTGTGGGGGCACCGCGAGCAGTCTGTTGAAGAAGTGCTTCGTCAGCGAGCTGCCAGGCAACTGAATGCAGCAGGATTCGATCACTCGCCGTCGAGTTGTTCGGCAAGCCAGTTCAAGTACATCTCGCTGCCATCGATGATTGGTGTGGCAACTAGCTCTGGCACCACGTAGGGGTGCAGATCCTTGAGCAGTCGCTGGATGGCCGGCAGACATGTCCGGCTCGACTTGGCCACGCACAGCCATTCCTCGGCCGATTCTACTTGGCCTTGCCAGCGATACGTGCTCCGCATGGGTCCGCTCACCTGCACGCACGCCGCCAACCGGCGCTCGACGAGTTCGATCGCAATTCGCTCGGCCACGTCCTTCGTGCCGACGGTCGTAGTGACTTGCAAGAGATCCGGCATGATGTACCGTTATAGCACTTCGACATCCGCCCGGCGAGGCGGGTGTCGCTACGTAGTGGGGGATACCGGCCCGATGAAGAAATACCGTGATGATTCCTCGCTGGCGATTCGTGTTGGTGGAATCCAGATCGGCACCGTGGTGAGATTTGTCGTGTGATCCGTTAGACCAAGTCTCGGAGAGACTCGGCTACAGGCTGCTAGTCCCCATGTGCCCTCCGCACGATCCGCACAACCGCTATGATTCCCGTGGCTGCCTCGCTCCGTCGTCCAGCCCGCGGCGGACAACCTACGTTTGCCATATCCTTCGGAACTGATTTTTGGGCAGTATCGCACTCGGCGGCAACTGACGAAATTGTGGCCTCCTTCTATGTCGTCTCCATCGCTCGATTCCAACTCGGCAACCGCTGTCGTTGATTGTCAAGTCGTTTCAGCAGTGATCCCAATGGCCCCATCGGCTGCGTCAACCAACTCCGCGGGAACGAACACCAACGTCCGCCCGACGCCACCGGACACTTGTCGTGTCCTCCATCTGATCAACGGCGAGCATTACTCGGGGGCGGAACGTGTTCAAGATCTGCTCGCGCGGCAGTTGCCAGGCTGCGGATTCAGCGTCGGATTCGTCTGCGTGAAACCGGGCCGGTTTCCCGCCGCCCGGGAAACCAAGGACGTGCCACTCGTCGAGCTGCCCATGTGCGGCCGGCTCGATTGGAAGCTGGTCAAACAGCTTGTCGCAATGGTTCGCGACGAAGGCTACGCCCTGATCCATGCCCACACGCCACGGACCGCCCTCATTGGCCGGCTGGCGGCGCGGCGGGCCGGCGTACCCCTGGTGTACCAC
>JAKEGR010000105.1 GCA_022615465.1 Planctomycetota bacterium
GCCCCGGCCACGAAATAGGGGGGGAATATGGTGGTGTGCCAGCCCGGAATGACACTTGTGGCGAAATCCATACTGACAATGGTATGCACCGAAAACACGAGCGGCGTTGCCAGGCCAGCCAGCAACAGATAGACGGTTTCGTAGCGATGCCATGTTCGAGCCGATCCATTCCATCCAAAACTCAGGATATCGAAAATCCGCTTTCGCAATCCGGGCTGGCTGCGGTCGCGGATGGTCGCCAGATCGGGAATCAGCCCGAAATACCAAAACAGCGCCGAGACCAGGAAATACGTCGAAATGGCGAAGAAATCCCACACCAGGGGCGATTTGAAATTGATCCAAAGCGGGCCGCGCGTGTTGGGATAGGGCGCAATCCAGAAGAACAACCAAGGGCGGCCCATGTGGATCAGTGGAAAGACGCCGGCGCACATCACGGCAAACAGCGTCATGGCTTCGGCGGCTCGATTGACTGAAGTCCGCCATTTCTGGCGAAACAGAAACAGCACTGCTGAGATGAGCGTGCCGGCGTGACCAATGCCGATCCAAAAGACGAAGTTCGTGATATCGAACCCCCAGCCGACCGTCTTGTTCAGTCCCCAGGTGCCG
Organism: Planctomycetota bacterium; assembly: GCA_022615465.1. Taxonomy (GTDB): domain Bacteria; phylum Planctomycetota; class Planctomycetia; order Pirellulales; family Lacipirellulaceae; genus JAKEGR01. The sequence goes on from JAKEGR010000105.1 coordinate 607, forward strand.
ATGCCAGTCGCGATTTGATAGGTGACCGCAATCAATCCGATCAACAACAAGGTTGCCGCAGCCAAGAAAGCTGCCCACCACGAAGCGGTTGGCTTGCCTTCCAATGGCGTGCAGATGTCACGCGTCACATCGCCGAGGGTTTTGTTGCCCTCGATGAGCGGGGGTCGCAGGGATTCGGTGGGGTCAGACACCTTGCTCCTCCTTCGTCGCGTTGCGAACTTTGCGTAGATAGGCGACTGCAGGCTGAACATTGAGCTCTTCGAGCACCCGAAACCGCCGGGCGTCGTTCATCGCCTGCGCGACGCGGCTTTCTGGGTCGTTCAAATCGCCGAAGAGGATCGCTCCCGCCGGGCACGATTGCTGGCACGCGGTTTGGATCGAGCCGTCCGCAAGACTCTGCCCAAGTCGACGTGACTCGATCCTGCCTTCCTGAATCCGTTGCACACACATGGAACACTTCTCCATAATGCCTCGCACCCGCACCGTTACGTCCGGATTCAAAGCCATGTTTTCCAGCGTGTCGTCGTGAGCATAATTGAACCAGTTAAACCGACGTACCTTGTACGGGCAGTTGTTCGCGCAATACCTTGTGCCGACACAGCGATTGTAAACCTGCTGGTTCAATCCTTCGTTGCTATGAACCGTGGCCAATACCGGACACACCGTCTCACAGGGGGCATTGGCACAATGTTGGCACATCATCGGTTGATGAATCACGTCCGGTTCGGATTCACTGCCCGAGTAGTAACGGTCGAGGCGGATCCAGTGCATCTCGCGATGGCGATGGACTTCATCGCGGCCAACAACCGGCACATTGTTTTCTGATTGGCACGCGATCAAACACGCCGAACAGCCCGTGCAGGCGTTCAGATCGATCACCATTCCCCAGCGATGGCCGGGATAAGGATGATCGTCGGACCACAATTGATCGGCAAAAGGGTGTTCCTTCGGAGCACCCGCCGAGGGATTGCCTCGATATTCGTTCAGCGTCGTTTCCTGTACCAGCACCCCGCGGCCGTGGCTGCCGGGGGGCCTGGTACTGGCCGGCACTTCGATGGAATCGTGCAACTGCGTGGTGGCGAGCGTGTGACGTCGTCCAGTCTTCTCCAGTCGCACGCCTGACCGGACATATTGCATTGACCCATCGGCCAACTTGACTAATGGTGCGGCGTTTACACCGACCAGGCTGTTTTCTCCGACGGTTGGCCGGGATTGAATCCACTGCGGCCCGATCGCCGCGAAGCGATCCGTTCCCGGAACACCGTATCCCAAAGCCACGCCAACGACTTGGTCATGCTGGCCCGGTTGAACGTGTACGGGCAACTCAATTGCGTTCCCTTCGTCCACGGACAATCGCACCACGTCGTTGTCAACCAACCCTTGTTTGCGAGCCAGGGCAGGGCTGACGGCGGCGTAGTTGTCCCAAGTGACCTTGGTGACTGGATCGGGCAGTTCCTGCAGCCAGGGATTATGGGCGTGGCGGCTGTCGGGGATTGCCACTTTGGAGTAAAGCAATAAGAACAGGCCGTCCAAGGGAGCGGCCTGACTGACCAACTTCGCGGTGTCTTTCTGAAAGACTAGGGTTGTTGTGGCTGTGGCGATTTGAACAAAGCCATCGTGTACGGCGCGGTCCCAGAACCGGGTGAAATCGGTAACCTCCTGCTGTCGCGGAAAGATGTTGTCCCGCCAATAGGCCCGCAGCACATCGAGCGGCTGAATCTGATTGCCCGACCACGCGGCGAAACTTTCCAGAGCTGATCGCGTATTGCCCATCGGATTGATCATCGGCTGGCGGATGCTGAATAACCCCGCCACCGGCTCGGCGTCGAGCCACGATTCCAGCGGGTGGTGATCGGGACAGACATACCGCGCTCGCTTGGAGAAATCGTCGTGCCGTTCGGCAAGGCTGATCTTCAAAGGCACCCGCTTGATGGCATCGTGCAGCGCCGCATCGGGAGGCAGGTTGTACGTCAGATCGACACCCACGCTGAGAATCGCCGCGACTTGATCTGCTTTCAAATCGGTAACCAGTTGTTCGACGGCACGGTCGTCACTCTGCCGCTGGCGGCTGGGGTGCTGGACATCCAGCGTCGGGCCATAGTTGTCCAGCAGATGATTGAGATGATTGACCAGCACCTGCACCTCAACATCATTTACACCGCACAGTACAAGCGATTTGCCGCGGTGCTGCCACAAGCCATCAGCGATTGCTTGCAGTTCAGCGGGGGCTACGGGAGGTTCTGCCAACTGATCCGCGGCGATGTCTTTGCCGGCGTGCTTCGCCACGAGCTGCAACAAGTGGCTCAGCACCAGTCCGAATTCATCCGGCCGCAAGCGAATTCGCCGATCCGCGTTGCTGCCCGTCAGCGTCATCCGTGGTTCAAACTGGACGTGATAGGACATGTCCACTTCCGGCTTGGCATGTTCTTCGGTCGGCACCCCTTCCGCGTGATCGTTCCTGGACGCCTGCCGCGGCAACTCACGCCACTTCTTCCAGGCGGCGGTGAACTCAACCGGCGCGATCCAGGCGCCAAGAAAATCGGCATCCAGCGACACGATGAACTTCGCCTTGTCCAAGAGGTATCGCGGCAGGACGCGGATGCCATGTGTTTGTTCGTGCGAGTCCAGAATTGCCGAGGCGCTAACGGGATCAAACACCACATGCCGCCCATCGGCGAATTGTTTTAGAAACCGGTCGATCGCCTGCTGAAGCGTTGGGCTGGTGATTGTCGATGTGACGACTCGCACCGCGCCGCCCGCTTGTGCCAAGTCCCTCAATTCTGCGGCGACTTGATCGTCGACTTCTTTCCAGGTTGTGTTTTTCCCATCCTTCAAGGGGCCCTTCAGTCGGTGGCTGTCGTACAGCCCCAACGTCTGGGCCTGGCCCACGGCGCACAAACCGCCTCGGGAAAGGGGATGCTCCGGCATTCCTTCCATCTTCAAGGGGCGGCCATCACGCACGCCGGCAAGCAGGCCGCATCCTGCCGCGCAGCCGCCACATGTCGACGCGAAATATCGCATCCGCGCCGGCCGCACGCCTTCCGGCTGATTGGCCAATGGCAATGCATATTGAACCGGCGCCCGATCACAGCCGCTAAGCGTCGCTAGCGAAAGGGCGAAGCCGGCGGCCTCCAGAAAATCGCGGCGGGTAACTCCAGGCAGGGGAGGCTGTTCGACGTGGCCGTTCCGTTCGGCCGCGCTCCTCCAGTATTGCTTCGAGTTGATCTGCTCTTGCGGATTCATAGTTGGAAATCTAACCAATCAAAGGCCATTTGCTATTTCAATAATGGCAGGCCGAACAGTTGAGAGACGGGTTGGCCGGCTTGCCCTGGACACCATGCTCGGCGGCATCGCGGTGACAATTGACGCACCAGCCCATGGAGAGGTTGGAGAACTGCTCCATTTGCTGCATCGACTCGACTGGCCCGTGGCAGTATTGACAAGTGACTCCGGCCGCCACGTGGGCACGGTGGTCGAAATACACAAAATCAGGCAGATTATGCACACGAACCCAGCGGATCGCGCGTGGCTCGCTGCCCGCGATCGGCTTCATCTCCGCGTCGAGCGCCATCGCCTCATAGAGTTTCTTCAGTTCGGCAGATACGACCGGTTTGGGCTGGCGTTTCTCCTCATCGGCGCGGCGGGCCTCGGCATGCATTTCGTCGAAGGGAGCGGTTACAAACTTGTGGCACCGTATGCAGACGTCGCCTGCGGGGATACCGGCGTGGCGGCTTTCACTTGCGATGGAATGACAATACTGACAGTTCATCTGCAATTCATCGGCATGAAGGCGATGTGAAAAGGCAATCGGCTGTTGCGGCGCATAGGCTTGATGATCGTCCGGCAAACGTTGCCGAGCGACGCTGGCGGCGAACAACGCCCCGGCGAACAGCACGCCGATCACGAGCATGGCCGTCACATAAGGCTGTCTCATTGCGATCACCTCAACACGGAATCTCCGCCCCAGGGCGAGCGTAGAACCACCAGTTCACCAGCAGGCAACTCGCGTAATAGACGGCGAAGCCGTACAGCGCGTACTCCGGCGTGCCCGCCTTGATCTGCGTGGCGAAGATCTGCGGAATGAGGTAGGCCCCATACGCGGCAATCGCGGAGGTCCATCCCAGGACAGGCCCCGCCAGTTCTTTCGAGAAAATGATCGGGATCATCCGAAACGTCGATCCGTTGCCGATACCCGTTGTTGCAAATAAGACGACGAACAGCACCAAGAACGGCACGAAGTATTTTTCCGGGGTCGGTGAGAGCCGGGCGAGGTAAGTGACGTACCCCGCACCGATGGTCGCCGCCACCATCAGCCACGTGTCCCACTGGGTGACCCGGGCACCGCCCCATTTGTCGGATAGCCAGCCGCCGAGAGGGCGAATCAGAGCACCCACTCCCGCACCGATCCAAATGTAGTAGGCCGTGCTGGGAGCGTTGGGGTTTGGAACCGCCTGCGCCAACGGCGTGCCGTCCGGCGCAACCGAGATATTGCCAAAGACAATGTCGATCAGCATCGGGAAGGCGTTGGAATATCCGATGAACGATCCAAAGGTCATCACATAGAGCCACGTCATCAGCCAGTTGTGCTTATCCTTGAAGATAACGAACTGCTTGTTCAAGTTCGCCTTGATTGGGCCAGGGGTCAAAAATCGCATCAAGGCCAGCGTTACCACGATCGTTGCCAGGAGCGTCGCGAACACTTTGACCAGGTCGGGGACACCGCCCCAGGGAATGATCAACAGCACCACGCCGACCGCTCCCCCGGCAAAACCCAAGAGCATCAGCCACAGGTACTTGCCGATTGCCAGCGGCGCAGGGCCGCAATCGTGTTGCGGCAAATTGCTCATCATGAACCACGTGGCAACTGCCAGAAATGCCAAGATGGGCACCCACACCAGCGTCGCGTTTTGCACCCACAGTTCCTTGGTGGCAGCCGTTTCCACACCGCCGGTCTGTTGCTTGACTTCGAAAGTCTGAGGTGGGCCGCCAAACGATCCGAAGAGAGCGGCGGTCACAACGGCCGGGAGCAGAAATTGCATCACGCTGACGCCGAGATTTCCCAAACCGGCATTCAAGCCGAGCACCAGCCCTTGCATGCGTTTTGGAAAAAAGAACGAGATGTTCGACATGGACGACGCAAACGCCCCACCTCCCACGCCGGAGAGCGCGGCCAGGACGACCAGTGTCAGAAAGGGCGTCTCGGGGTTCTGCAGCGCAATGCCCGCTCCGAAGGCGGGAAGTATCAGCAACACCGTGGTCATGAACTTGACGTTTCGCCCGCCGCAGATGGCGATCATGAACGAGTTGGGGATCCGCAGGGTGGCTCCCATCAAGCCCGCAACGGCCGGCAGGGTCAGCAGCAAGGCCGAGTAGGCCGCCGGATCACCGTATGGTTTGCCTCCGTTGCCAAAGGTGAAATTGAATAGTTCCGGGTTGCCCAGGTGGATCGTGCGGATGATCTTGACGATCATGCCCCAATACAACCACACCGAGAAGCCGCAGAGTAAATCCGGGATAGAGATGAGCAGATTACGATAAGCGATCCGGCTGCCTGTTGACCGCCAGAAATCATCGTTCTCAACGTCCCACCGTTTGGGTGTTTGGGCCATATTGTCCGCCTTCGTTTATTCGATGTGGTGTGCTACTTCGGGCGTCTTCGAGACCGTCATGCGGCGAATCGCGATCTGCATCCATGTCAGGCACAGAAGGACCAGCACAAAGAAGAACATCCAGCAACTGGTCCACAAACCAGTTGCTCGGAGCAGATAACCAAAGATGACCGGGCAAACGAATCCACCCAGTCCCCCAATCACTCCGACGAGGCCGCCAACAACTCCAACATCCTTCGGGAAATAGTCGGGAATGTGTTTGTAAACGGCCGCCTTGCCGATGCCCATCACCGCGCCGAGGATCAGGCTCAGTGCCGTGAACACCCAGATGTTTGCTTGGAAAAACACCTCGGTGATCCCTCTGGCAAGCAACTCCTTCTTCTGGACTTGTTGCCCGGCCTTGACAGCCGACTCCTGCCAGGACATGGAACGTGGCCAGATCAACACTCCCTTGGCACGCTCCTCCTTCGAAACAAGTTCTCTCGACTGGGCTTTCAGTGGATAGGTCTGCGTGCCAACTTTTTTCGTCTCGACGACGATTTTGGAATCTGTCACTTCCACGACCGTACCGGCCACGCGAGACATGACACCACTGCCCGGTGAGCGAATATCCATTTGCGGAACGATCAACAGTCCGCAGCAGAGCGACGACAGTCCGAAAACCCAATACATGATAGTTCGCGCCCCCCAGTGGTCGGACATCCACCCGCCAATGGCACGAATGACCCCCGAGGGCAGGCTGTTGCAGGCAGCCAACGCGCCAGCCAACGCAACCGACGTGCCGTAGGCATTCACGTAATACGGCACCAGCCACTGCGCGAGCGCGACGAACCCGCCAAACACGAAAAAATAGTACAGTCCAAACCGCCAGACCCGTACAACTTTGAGTGGTGCTAACCGCTGGCCCAACGTCTTGGACGCAGCCCCCTCGGCGCAGCGGTTCGTCGTGGTTGCGAAAAACACCAAGCCCGTCACGATGAGCAACGCCGCATACAACTGGGGCAACCGACGCCACCCTTCCAGATTCTGGCCGTCGTTGGTCAGCCAGTTCAATACATGCGGCGCTCCGAGGCTCGTGAGCGCCGCGCCGGCATTGCCCGCGCCGAAAATGCCCAGCGCGGTCCCCTGCAAATTCCTGGGAAACCAAACCGAAGTGAAGGCGATTCCAATTGCAAAGCTGGTTCCCGTGAATCCAAATCCCAGGCCAGCGAGAAAAAACTGCCAGTAACTGTTGCAATAACTGACCAGGAACATCGGCACGGCTGACGCAAGCAGCAGCAGTCCCAGCACGGGCCGACCGCCCCAATGGTCCGTGGCGACCCCAAGGGGGAGCCGAAAGATCGAGCCGGTTAATACGGGGATACCGATCAGCCAACCCATTTGTGCCGGATCCCACCGGTGAAGCCCGTTGTCCACCAGAAACGTGATCAACACACCGTACAACATCCAGGAAGCGAAACAGACGGTGAACACAAACGTGTTGACCGCCAGCGTCCACCACGCGATGCGACGCTCTTCCGGTTTGTGAAAGCTGGTTGTGTTCATGATGGGCTACTTAGCTCGCGGGAGGACTTTTTCCCGCGATACCAACGTACGACCTGCGGCTTGCGCCATAGATACGGGTTGGGAATCACGAGAATATGCACCAGGCGGGTGAACGGAAAAAAGCCGATGGTGAGGAAGGCAAATACAATGTGAAACTTGACAAGAAACGGCATCGCCGCGATGGAACTAATATCTGGGGAAAGCTGGAAAACCGACCACAAATACGGAGCCAGGCTCGTGGCGAACCACGACGAACCCCAAGGATGAAACAACGCGATGCCCACGCCACTGATCACCTGGACTAACAACATGATGTAAATGATCCAGTCGGTCGGTGTTGTAATCGTGCGGACCTTCGGCACCGTGTACCGTCGCCAGACAATACCGACCAGGCCGGCAAGAGTCAGCAGACCGCAAGCCAGCGCGGAAACCTCCAGGAGATACAACCGAAGCGGTTGGCTGTTCCACAGCAGGATGCCGCGCGGGATCAGAAATGCGATGAAGTGCCCAAGCACCACGACCAGGATGCCATAGTGAAATGGCACGACAGCCCAGAAATGCTGTTTGTTTTCCAGGAATTGGCTGGAGAGGCTGGAGTAGGAAAACGACTGGGCGCGATACCGATGGATTGTCATCAGGAAGAACGTGAACAAGGACACGTACGGCAACGCGATGAAAAGCAGTTGATCGAGGTAATGGACGGTCATGGATGTGTCTCCTCGTGTTGCACCTGGGCAGCGCTTCTCGCGTTCAACGGCACAAACTCCGGGCCACTGCAGCCACTACACGGCATGCCATGCAACGGGTCGACGCCATTCGGCAACGGATGGAGGTCTTCTTCCTTCGCTGCCAATGCCGTGCTCGGCAGGTCGAATTCCTCCAAGATCAATTCAGCCAACGCGGCCACCAAGGGGCGGAATGGCTGCTCGGCAGCTTGTTCTTTTGCTTGCTGTTTGTCGATCGATGAGAGCATTTTTCCGATCGCGGGGCACAGGCAAGCACGCGCCAATTCGCGAGCTGGGGCTTCTTCCATCACGGCCAGCACGGCCAGGACGTGAACTAAGTGGTCGGGCAATTCGCCGGTTTCCTCCAAACCACGTTCGCGCATCTCATTCCGCATCCGAACCATGAACAATCCGCGAACGTATTCTTCGCCGAACAAGTGCCAACCGATCTCGGGCGAACAGGACGGGTTCAGGTCGAATGTTCTCGTGTAGGTCTCTTCCAGCTCGCTCAGCGAGGCGTTTTCCGTGTAGGTGACAAACTCCAACATCGGCTCGGCCGCCACGCTGTGTTCGGCCGCGAGCCGTTCGGCGAGTGTCCTCGCATCCGCCGCGTACTCATCGCCCGGATAACGGAAAAGGCGGGCGATGGCATCGAATCGTTGTTGTCGCCTGGCGTTCATCACAACCCCCTGGTCGGCCCGGCCGAAAAACCGAAGCCTACGCTCTGCTTGTGTTCGTGCGGGTCTTTCATCATTTCCACGGCTTGCTCGCGATACATGGGCGGGATCACGAAGCGGTCCTCGAACGTGCAGAGCGACGTCAATTGATAGATCGCTTCGGCTTCGTCCGAGGTGCAGTCCGCTTCGCGCAACATGCGGCCGACTGTTTCGTGGTCAACATCGCCGACGGTTTGCGCGCGGCGATACCATCGCACCGCTTTCTGCTTGGCCAACGCATACCGTACCGGACCTTCGTTGCCGGCGCCGAACAGGTTGGCGAAGTATTTCATCGGCACGCGGGCCTCGTCGATGTCGTGGAACAGGCTGTTGCTGACGTGGTCGATCGTGTCGCCTTCCTTGTTCGCCTGCACGGGGGCCAACGGCGGCACATAGAACAGCATCGGTAGCGTACGGTGCTCAATGTGCGGCGGCAAAGCGATCTTCCAAATCTTGACCATCTTGTAGACGGGTGATATTTGAGCCGATTCGATCACGCCATCCTGGATGCCGTTGCGGCGGGCGGCCTTGACCACCTCGGGATCGTGGGGGTTGAGGATCATCGACCGCTGGCCTTCGATCAGATCGTCGTTAGGCAAATTGGCGATTTCCTCCAGGCGATCCGCGTCGTAGAGCACGACGCCCAGGTACCGAATCCGGCCCACGCAGGAATGAAAACACGCCGGCGCTTGCCCCGTTTCCAATCGGGGGAAGCAAAGGATGCACTTTTCCGACTTGCCCGTGAACCAATTGTAATAGGTCTTCTTGTAGGGGCACGCCGCCACGCAGGATCGCCA
>JAKEGR010000106.1 GCA_022615465.1 Planctomycetota bacterium
AGTACCCATACCGCAACGCTTGTCAGACAGCGCCGCGCGACGGAAACGAGCCGCGCATGCAGTCTGAGCGACTTGCTCTGCCCGAGGGGCACAGCGCCGTTACCGCTGGTGATGGATACTAGATTGGGCACGGTGACTGGCATACCCTACTACCTCAAGTAATACTCGTTCGCGAGCTGTCCTGCCTGCTCTTCCTCGAGACGGATCGGTGCCGGCCGATGGTTCGTGTCGCGTAGCATGACCGCCGTCGCGTAATCCTCGTACGCGACATCCATATTCTCGCGCACAAATTTCGATACGACGGAATCATTGATTCGCCCTTGGCCAAATCGAGTGGTGCAATACCACACCCGTTTATGGTGTGCGAACAGTTCCTGCAATTGCTCGAGGTTATAGATCATCCGGCTGCCGCTGCGACGATCCAGAGGGATGTCGTGCGAATTGCCGATTGTGGCCTGTACCACCAACTTACTTTCCAACCAGTAATCCACTTTCCAGGGTTGCTGGGAGTTTCCCGCCTCCAGAGCCACCAGGAAATTCTGAGTATGAGGAAACGTGGCGATGACGACATCGCCCTCACGAATGTGATCGCGCATGAATTGCGTTGGCCCGTCCCAATGTGGGTAACGCAATTCCCGCACATCAAAGGCGGCCACGCTAAAGTTTTCCATTTTGGTTGTTCGCACGAGCCGACCGCTCGCCAAGCCAATCAAGAGAACGACCAAGCCTATGGCCACGCTGCGAACATAAACCCGATGCAGCACGGGCATCCGCGCGTCCTTCACTAATCGCCAAAGAGCACTCGCACTCGCCACGGCAGCCACAGCGGCAACCAACACGAGAATTGGTAGGAGATGGTACGAATAGCGGTTCGTCCGTAACGGCAGGAATGCCGACATCAGCAGTGCGTTCGTCGTCAAGGAAATCAGCGCGAAGCGTAGCGGCTGCCGCCAGCGATGCCAAATCGCCAGTAAACACGCGACAACGAATGCGAGCATCGGCAAGAACGCGCTTCGTGTCCAAGACGCGTTCATCAAGAAGAAATCGAGGTCAAAGAACGGATAGCGCCACATTGGTTTGAGGGACAAGTCGCTGATACCCTCGCCGTACCACAATCGCTGCGTTTGTTGCAACACGCGATGGGCATTCTGTCCGGCGACGACCAGCAGCACGCAGGCTCCGGCAAAGTAGACGGCCGGGCAGGAAAAGACCGGGCGCAAATCGTGGCGACGTAGCACGAGTACGGCCATGGCGAGGCCGATGCCAAACATCCCGGCACCTTCCCAACTCAAATACATCGCGGAGATGCTGGCGGCGGAGGCCCACACCATCCCGCTGCGGACCCTCGATTGGCGGAATGCCTCGTACGAGAAATACATCGTCAGCAAGGTGAAAAACTGCACTTGCGACAAGTATCTGCCGAGATTGGCCCAGCCAATCACGTGCGGGGAAAGGCCATAAAGCACCGCCGCCGTCAGGCCTACGTACTGGTTAAACCAGCGAGTCCCCATGGTGCCAACCAACAGCAAGGTCGCTATCGACCAGACTACGGTCGGTATACGTAGCGCAAGTTGCGGATCGTCCACGAACAAGGCGCACAAAGCGGACGGATAGTAAGCAAGCTCGCTGGTGGAACAATAGCCGAACGGAAGATCAGGATCCACCTGGCCGCCGGGAACCCCGTATTCCAGCACGCCTTGTGTGAACGCATAAGCTCCAACCTCGTCGTGGTGAATGGGTTCGGCACGAATATCGCGGACCCTCAACCACAGCGAGACCCCGGCGATGGCCAGCCAGCAAGCTGCTACCCCATAGCGTTGCCATCGCGCACCGTGCCAGCCGATGCTCCATGGCGGTTCTCTCCTGACATCTTCTCGGGGAGCAATCACCACCAACAGCAGCCATTGCATCACGACGAACAGAATGATTGCCCAGAGCCAGAACGGTTGATAAACATCTGACATCGACCAGGTCACATCCCATGCGCAGAGTCTCGCTACACCCGCGGCGGCAACACTCGGTACGAGTGCCACGTAGGGCAGTATCGCGAGCCTGCCGTCTTCTGCTTGCGCCGTAACCGCACGGAACAATCGGGCCGTGGCAATGCAACCCAGCCAGCCGGTAAGCCCAAACATCCCGACGATTCCGAGGTGTGTCGCCGACCGAGCGATCCACAACGAGAGCGGAGGGTTCCATTCCGTGAACTCTCGATAGATCCGACGCGGAACCACCCCGAGGTAACCGATCTCTGCCTGGCAAGGCCGAAAATCGGCGTCATCATCAGGATTCAACAGATGCCAGTCGGCAACTTGGCCCGCCAGGCTACGCCACTCGCTGTTGGTGGCGACGTAGATGTGCTTGCCGTTGCGAGTGGTCGCTTCGCAATCGAGGCGTAGTCGCGGAGCTTCGCCCGCGGTCGCCGCCGCGACCGAGATCGTGTTTCGGCCCGAACGTAGCATCGCACCAATATCCAATGTCTGTTCGAGCGGTTGGTACGGCTTTTCGATGGCAAGTGACAATTGATCGTCGGATACGATCGTGCCATTAACGGCAAGACAATATGGTCCCGTGGTCAGCACACGGAGCCAACCTTCGCATGGTGAGCTTGGGATTTCGAAGGCACGCGAAAAAACGGCTGCTCCTGCACTTGTCTCGGCCGGCCTGATCCAAGCCGACCGCCTTAATTCGGTGACGGCGCGGGCAGGCCCTTCGACGCGCCCTCGCCAGACCACGACGGCACCTTCTTGGGGCTTTTTCCAATGGTCGTCGTCAAATTCGGTCTCATACCAAAACGAGCCGCGACGATCGTATACGTTGGCGGCGCGCCAATCCCCCGGCTCATCCAACGGCAATGTGACGCCGTCGGTAAAATCACACTCCCCGTGGACCGCCACCGCCGGCGGCCGATCGAGCATCGTTTGGGCCACGTGGATCGCGATACTGTTCTTGCCGACGTGAAGATACGGCGTAATATCGGTCACGATCGCGGCCATCGACCGCGCACTCATCCGTTCGGAGCGTCCGACCAGTCGGCCGTTGACATTCACCTCGATCACATCGTGCCCCAGTAGTTGAATCCACGCTTGCTCAGGTGTGCGCGTCAGGTGCCAACTCCGCCGCAAGTAGAGATGTTTGGCAGGCCCCGCTTGCTCCGCCAAGGTCAAAGGCCGCACTTGGGCCGCGATCGTGTAATCGGGCACAAGCGGCGGATACCAGGTATGGAAGGCAAAACCACCCACGCCCACCGCAAAGGCTAGCAGCAATGCCAACTTTGTTGAAAGTACTCTCACTGGTAGCCTCACATCCCCAGTCGACCTTCTTGGGCATAAGTGTTGCTGAACTTCGGTACGTGGAACAAATTCATGGCACGACCATACATTTCACGAGCCCGCACAAAGTCGCCAGTCTCGAAGTAAGCGTCGCCGACCAGCGAATGTACGTCGCTGGCAACCATGCGATCACCAATCGCGTTGAGCCGGGGTAGCAATACCTCGGCAATCTCCGCAGTACGCTGAGGAGTGACGATTAGTTGCGCCATACGGTGCGCAATCCAATAGGACGACTTCCACGGGACAATGGCGGCCGCTTCGCCCCATGACAATTCCGCGCCGCTGTATTTCCCGTCCGCTGCATATTCCGCCGCCTGCTTCGCAATGATCATTGCCAGCAAGTCGCGCTGCGGGACTGCACCCTGCGTGCCCGACACATAGCGATCCAGCAAGGCCCGAGCGCGGTCCAAGTCGCCGCTCAACAGGGACTGGTGGGCCAGAAAGAACGCCTCGAACTTATCCGCGGATTGGTGCTGACGAAAACCCAGTCGGCCTTTCGCCAGCCAATATCGCTGGGTCTGGCCTAGCGCTGGCATAGCCGACTCGACTGAATTGAGCGCATCGGCGGCGGCGGAAAAACGACGTGCATTCTCCATCGAATTGGCCCGCGCAAAATGAATTTCGGCGACCCATCTCGGCCAAGTGGCTGCCAACGCCAACAGCACGCCGAGCGCCCCCCAGGCACCGGCGTAGGCAATGCGACGCGGCCAAGAGCCGCGTTGCGCGACAATTGCTGCCATCGCCGCCACGCCAACAAGCCACACGCCATAGGTGGTGTAGCGGAAAGGCAAGGTCAGCGAATGTTCGTGCATCAGCAAGACTTCCTCGCGGACGGAGTGGTCGCCCAAATCCGCCAGCCGGTTGGGAATGCCAGCCGAAAGCATGTGCTCGCTGTGTTGCCGGAAAACCGCACGCAACAAAGCGCGGTCTCGCAGCTCACTCTCGAATGATTCGATCAGCGTCGGAAAGTTCCACAGCGTCACAGCGAGGACGGGCAAAGTGATCGCGAGCAACAATCCGAACACATTTCCCGTCCAGCGCGGCCGAAATACCACCACCGCGATACCGCCAGCAATCGCCAAGAGCAGGGGCGTTGCAATGCTGTTCACACGCCACGGCCGTGGCGACTGGTTGGCCACCTCGGGAATGAACGTAGGCGAAGTTATTTCACCCCACGGTATGTGCATCCCACGGAAGTCGCGGCTGATTGGCGGGCGGAGCCACGGTCCGCTCGCCAACGCGGCGCAGCCCGCTAATACCATGACCGCCAGCCCACGATTCGATAGAACCGCCGTTCCACACCGGCAGATCCATGTCAACACGCGATCCCAAATGGCCCGCACGAAACTAGTAATGGTGGAGATCATAGAGTGCATACCTGGTCAGACATTGCCCGACTGTCTCGCCACATGACGCCGCAACGCGCCGGTTACTCGCGGCGCGCCCATTGCTGCCAGTTAACATTGACCAGGTCGTTTTCTTCAACTGAATCCTGACCGTAGATGATCACTTCGTCGCCGGCGTCTAACCCAGCCAGAATTTCGACCTTTCCTTCGCCGGCAACTGCACCGGTGCGAACCTCGCGGATGCGTGCCCGGCTGTCCTCTACACAGAACACCATTGCCTTGGTTTGTTTTCGCATGATGGCTACCGTCGGGACGGTCGTAGTAGACGCACTCCCACATTGGACGCGAACGAAGCCCGATATGCCGGCACGGATCCGATTCTCCGGATTGGCAACCTCCACAATCACTGGCAGCACACGCGTCTTGGTGGACACGACCGGCAGAATGCGCGTTACTCTGCCCGTAAAATTCTCCTGCGGAAACGCATCCAACACGATTTCGGCCGTTTGGCCGACAGAGAGCGAGTCCATTCGCTCCATGGGAAAATCCATCTGCACCAGGATCGGATCGAGTTGATGAACGACAGCCAACTGGGATCCACCAGCAACGCGCATCTGCGGAACTACGTTGACCGAATCGACAACGCCATCGATCGGAGTCCGGACGACGCACAAATCCAAGTCGGCCTTGGCCAGATCCAACTCCAATTGAGCCGTTTCGACCGCCACTTCCGCCTCCTTCACTTGCAAGCCTGAAGCAGCCTTGCGGGAATGCAGGTCGATCATCGTATCGGACTCCTGCCGGGATTTGGCCAGCACGGCCGCGCGTTGTTTTACCAACTGTTCGAAGAGCAAAGGCTCGAATTCGAACAGCACTTCGCCTCGCTTTACGGCCGCCCCCGCCTGAAATCCGACCTGCTTGATAGACCGGTCGGCAATACCAGGCGAGTTTAGCGGAATGGTGATAATCGCCGATTGAACGGGCAACGTGACTGACGTCCCGCCGATCGTCGCCTGCATTTCGTGCTCATCGACCTTGACGGTACGAACGGGAATTGGTTTGTTCGCGACGCGCGCTCGATCGGGATCCCAGGCACGCATCGCCTCCCGAGCCCGCCATTGCCACGCGCCGACTAGCACCACGGCGCCGCCCAGTAGCAAGCAGCCGCAAAACCACCGCAACAAGTTCGATTTCATCGCCAGACCCCTTTCATAATTCGTCTATCGCTTCTTCGCCCGACTCAAATAACGCCTCGCCTCCTGCCCGGCAACGTGATTCACCTGCCAAAAGCATCTACTCAACATTGCGCTTCCGCGCCAAATTCCGGCGCAGCTTGCCCCTGCGACAAATCCGAAGCAGCTCGCCGCCGCAAGAGTTTCCGTCGATTGGCGACGTTCCATATTTGGATAACGTCGGACCATGGACAGGCGTTGCACATGATGCAAACCGCGAAATACACCATGAGAGACAGCAGTCCGAACGCGATCATGGATAGCAGCGTCGCATGCGGACCCATCACCGGAATCAATACAACCAACATAGCGGCAGACGCCGGAATCACTCGCGCCACTTGCAGCCAACCCGGACCGGTAACGCCCAATATGGCGAGAACGGCTAGTCCGGCAACGAGTAACGCCATTTCTCCGAACACTTGCCCGACACACGCGCCGTAGAGACCCCATAGGGGAATCAGCAGCAACTCGGCGGCTAACTTCACCACGACCACGCCACAAATGATCCGCCAGTAATCTCGTTGTGCGTCGAGCGCGGTAAAGGCAAAGCGGAGTTGGGCGTTCAGAAATACCAGCGGTGCAACCCAAATCAGCAGGCGGAGCGGCCAGATTGCCTCGGCAAAATCCGGTCCCGCGGTCGATAGAATCAACGG
>JAKEGR010000107.1 GCA_022615465.1 Planctomycetota bacterium
CCGGAATCAGGTTTTTCCCGGCGAATTCATGGCTTCAATAGCACCAATCCAAGCTGAAATGCAGTTCGGCGGAGAGCGAGTAACCGCCAGCGACTTCATTTCCTCCAGTTTGGCATGCGATCTGCGGTTACGATCCTCTGGCGATCAGCGTCGCTCACGCCCCTCAGTCAACCGTCTCCTAGGCTGTTGGGCTACGAGACAACCGTTCGGAACTTGGTTCAGGCATCCGAGTCGGATACAACGCTGTGAAGTCGGCCCGAAAGCCTGACCTAATTGACAATGCTGTGAATCTTAGCAAAAACCGTCGCCGTGGTATGGCGACCATTGCCCGTCACGGGAAACTGCGTGTTTCACAACACCAGGGAGAGTAGCCACTGTCGCACGGCGATTCCCGCCATCTCGGTTCGACCGTAGATGACGCCGTGCTTGGGGTACAGTAAGTGCTCTTCCGCATAGAGGACCCGGTTGGCAACCCCTCGCAGGGCCAACCGGGTTCTTTCTTTGGCCTACCATGTGTGCAGATCAGCCTGTCTGCTCGCGGCTATTCCGGTGGGTTCAGGCCCCAATTCCAACCGTGTGCCGACACTCGGCAACGGACAACAAGCAAGGCGCGCCGGCGCTAACCAGCGGTCATCTTCCGCAACAACCAATCGCCCAGCCGTGGCGACAACTGCGATAGGGCAAACAGGAGTTTCGCTCTGCCCGGCACCACAAGCTCCGCGTCGCGCCGTTCGCAGGCGCGCAATATCCGTTCGGTCAACTTGCGTGGATCGATGGCCGACACTTTCGCCCCTCCGCCCGGCTTCTGTGCCGCGGCCGTCAGGGCCGCCGATTGAGCGATGTAGCGTTCCGCGTGGCTGTCGCGAGCAATTGGCCCAGGACAGACCAAGAGTACGTGAACGCCGCGCTCCGCCAGTTCCAGTCTCAGTTGCTGCGCCAGAGCGGCGATGGAGAACTTGCTGGCCGGATACGCGCCCAAGTAACGCGGCGCAACCTTGCTCGCGAGTGAACCAACCAACACGATATGGCCGAACGATTCAGTAAGCTGCGGTGCAAAGGCCTGGCACAGCCGTACCGCCGACAGAAAGTTGATATCCCATAGCTCGCGAAAAGTGCCTGGCGGCGTGTCTAAAGCGTTTCCGCGCATCGAACGGCCGGCAGCGTGGCAGACGATATCGGTCCCCCCCCAGTGCTGATGCACCGTGGCCGCGAGCCGTTCGACGTCGTCTTGAATGGTAACGTCGGCCGCGATCGCTAGTGTTTCGGCTCCATGCGCGCGAACCTGATCGGCAGCCGCACTCAGCGTTTCTTCCCCGCGAGCTACCATTGCCACTCGGGCGCCGCGCTCCGCCAGCACGCCGGCCACCGCGCGGCCCAAGCCTGCCGACGCACCAACCACCACCGCTCGTTTTCCGCGCCAGTACTGCATCACATCGCCTCAAACTTGGTTACGCGCCAATACACTTCCGGCCCGCCGCCAAAGACCGTGCGATGATACACGCGAGGAAAGCCATAGTGGGAATCAAACTCGCACCGTAAATGCAGCCGTGTCTCCGCCCCGGCCTGCATTTCATGGACGGGATCCTCGGCAAGTTCCAGTTCGCGCTCGAGTGTCTCAAATTGACCGGGCACGGACCAGGCGTTCCAGGTGTGCTTCGCCGGGGTATGTCCATCGCGGGTCATTGCCACCACTTCGCCGTCGCGGACCTGGACATGGACCGTGCCCGGCCGCGCTCCGCTGAGTTGGATATCCATGCGGTAATGTGCCGGCCCGTTTTGTTTCCAAAGCCTCTCTGCCACTTCAAGCTGTCCCACGGCGAATTCGGGAATCCTACGGGTGACGAATAACTGGAGTAAAACCAAAACGAGGAAAATCGTTGCCATCAACCCCAATAGTGCCACGAATACCGCACGCGGAGAAAAACGTGAATCAGGGTCGCCATGCTTTTCCGGCGTTTCTCCGTCGGAAAATGCCGAGAACTCATTGCTAGTGCCGGGTTCGCGATGAGCCATGGGGTATCGCTTCTAAGGGTTGCTTCGGTCGTATCGCGGCTTGGCGTTCGGGAAGGTCGCGGAGGAATCGTCCGCCACACCGCCTCCCGAGCGGAAAAAAGTATGGTTGATCGGCGTCATTCAAATCAAGTGACATTTTTTCGCCTCGCCCACGGGCACCTTCCCTTTCACCTCTGCGGGAGCCACAATATGGCCACCGGGACATTACTGCCACAGGCAACCTTTCTTGATTTTCCAATACTTTCCACGATGGAATCCTCCCAAGAGCACAACCAACGTACTCGCACGAAGATTGTCGCCACGGTTGGTCCGGCCTCCTCAAGCCCTGAAATGCTGGCCAGGCTGATCCATGCCGGCGTCGACGTGTTCCGGCTGAATATGGCTCACGGCGGCCCGGAACTCCAGCAGCCCCATGTCGATAACATCCGCTCGCTGAGCGAGCGTATCGGCGAGCCGATCGCGATCCTGGCCGATCTTGCCGGTCCGAAGATCCGTCTCGGCAACCTGTCAGAAGACGCTATCACGTGCGAACTTGGTGCCGAGTTTTTCTTCATTCACGGTGCCGAGCCGCAAGCCCCGAACGAATTGACGTCGACTTACGCGGCGTTAGTCAAGGAACTGCGAATTGGCGATCGCGTGATGCTGGCGGACGGCACCGTCACCATGATCGTCGAAGGCAAGAAACCTGGCCATGCCCGATTGCGAGTAGTGCAGCAAGGCGTGATCCGCAGCCGCCAAGGCATCAACTTGCCTGGCGTCAAACTGAGCGTACCTGCCATTAGTGTGACCGATCATCAGCATGCAATTTGGGCCGCTGGAGCAGGTATTGACTTCGTTGGGCTTAGTTTCATCCGATCGCCGGATGAAGTTCGCACGTTGAAAGACATTTTGCGATCCTGTGGGTCCAATGCCCGCGTTGTGGCGAAGATCGAAAAACGTGAAGCGCTTGACCGCCTCGACGAAATTGTCGCCGAAGCCGATGCCGTGATGGTCGCCCGCGGCGACTTGGGCGTTGAAATCGACGTTGCCCAAATGCCCATCGAGCAGAAGCGCATTATCGCCACGTGCCAACGGTTCCAGCGACCAGTGATCATCGCCACGCAAATGCTCGACAGCATGCAAGAATCGCCGCGACCGACGCGAGCCGAGGCCACCGACGTCGCCAATGCCATTCTCGATGGTGCCGATGCTTGCATGCTTTCGGGTGAAACGGCCATTGGACATTATCCGCTGGAAACTGTCGTGATGATGAATCGCATCGCCATGGCCACCGAAGCGAGCGTTCAACGCCGTCCGCCCCGCGATCCCGAAGGCAACTCAGGCGCACTCCACGGCATCACGCGTGCCGCCGTCCAGGCGGCCGGACATATGGCCTTCGATCTTGAAGCAAAGCTGGTATTCGTAGCCAGCCACTCCGGCCGCACTGCGCTCGCTCTCTCACAGCATCGAAGCTTTGTGCCAACCGTTGGTGTAAGTTCCAGTGAAGAGACCCTCCGCCAGATGTGTCTTTACTGGGGCGTGATGCCACTGCGGGGAGCACCCGCGACGGATTTGCAAGGCCTCATCAAGCACGCCGATGAGTGGGCCTGCCGAGTTGGCTTTGCCACCCAAGGAGATCGCATCGTGATCGTCGGCGGTTCGCACCTTGCCGCCGGGCCAGAAGACGAAGAAATGGCCGGCGGTGTTCACGATATCGTGCTGGTCCACGAGGTTGAAGGTCTGGCAAGCTCGTAATACGGACGGCCGGGTTCCAAGGCTCGCCACGATAGCTATTGACCTCGCAGCCCTTACCGCTGAGTACCTTGTTTCGGTTGTGGACTGTGCGCACGATTTGAAGTCCGCGTCGGTTTCGTGGAACGTTGCCGGCTGCTTGATGCCGATGTCCGGTTCTGTTTGACAGCGGCACCTTCCGCAGCTTTCGTTGGTGTTTTCTTAACTACCTTCGGCGGTGAGTCAACGAGCTTTTCTTCCATCCGCATGACGTATTGCATGCTGCTCGTCGGTCCGGCAAATCCCAGAATGCGCTTGTCAACCTCCATCTGCTGGCTGACCACACGTCCCCGGGCGATATCGAACTTCACCGTGCCGCTCATCAATCGCTGCACCAGTTGTGATTCAATTTGCGAGCTGACTGGCGACAGCACTTGATAGGTAATCTCGATTGTCGCGATGCCGCTGGCGACCTCCGTGAGTCGATAGTGCCGCCGGGTCTGAATTGCCTTGGTGCCGCCATCCTCGATCTGTACTGCGACTTCCAACGGCTCGTCCCATGTACTACCAGTTGCCACCGGTTCGTCGGGTAACCGGAGAACGGCGGCGCCGTAGTCCTCCATGCCCGCCTGATGGTGTTTGGTCTTTCGGTCGACCACTTTGCCATGTGGTGTTATCCGCACGGCGCTCAACGGCGTGCCGATCGCCCTAGCCACATCGTCGAATCCGGGTGGTGGTTTCTTATCACGTTCGCTGTCATATTCCACAGGCGCGCGATCTGGAAGCTGGTTCACCATATGGACGCGCTCGACAACATTCATAAACTCGATCTCACCTCCAGGCAGTACGTCCGTGACCTTCCACAGCTTGGTGGAATCGGTCTTGGTTTGCGCCGATTGCGTCACTTCATCGATCGTGCTGCGGATGGAAGCCTGATGCATCGCTTCGTATCGGAGTACCTCGCCCGTGGCAAGTTGGTAGCGAAGGTCGTACTTCGTCGCCCCGCCGGAGGATGGATTGGCCGCTGAGTTCGCCTCAGCCTGTTGGGCAGGGAGAAACCTGGCTGCCGCGAGCGAACAACCAAAGACGGCCAAGAACGTCAAAACACGGAAAAAGACACAATGCCGTTGGTTCATGGCGATTGCTTCCTTGCAAGTTATGGTAACGGGCGCCTCATGGCCCGTTTCCTGGCGGGAAAAATCCCTGTCGGCGTTCTTGCTGCGGTTTGGACCTGATCTGTCCTCCCCAGCCCAGCTTGTCGTGCAATGTGCGATAGTATCCTTTCCCACTCACTTCAATCATTTGAAATTGGGCCCGCGAACGCACAATCCGCACACGATCACTAGCCTCAAGTGTACAAAGCACACGGCCGTCTGCTGCAACCGAAGTACCCCGATGTGGCCGCGGCACGGCTAACTCGATTGTCCGGCTGGCCGAGTCGACCACCGGACGATGGGTCAGGGTGTGCGGGCAAATCGGCGTGATGACAAACGCCTGCAGATCTTTTCGTAGGATCGGTCCACCTGCCGATAAGCTGTGAGCCGTCGAGCCGACTGGCGTGCTGACGATCAAGCCGTCGCAACTATAGGTACTGACTAATTCACCGTCAACGTAGAGATCGACGTCGACCATGGAGAATGGCGGCCCTGCTAGCAATGCTGTTTCGTTGAGTCCCAGCACATGACACAACTGATCCCCGCCCCGCCACACCGTGCATTCAAACATGAGGTGCTCAACCACGCGATGGCGACCCGCGGCGATCTCCGGCAGGACATCGTCAAGTTGTTGGGGCTGGAGTCCTGCGAGAAAACCCAGCCGACCTAAATTCACGCCTAGCACCGGCCGTTGCTGGTACCCCATTTGATGGGCTGCCCGCAGAATTGAGCCATCTCCGCCCAACACAATCGCCAGTTCGGCATCGCAGTCGTCCAAGACAATGGAAGCATCCAGCGACACAAGTGCCACCTGCAAATGCCGCTCGATTGTCGGGCGCAGCCGATCAACCGCTTCGCGCATTTCGGGCCGCGATCCATCAGCCAAGATCATTACTCGCGGGGATCGATTACCAGCCATCGATGGATCTCTCCCCCCCTTGGCGAACGGGGAAGGGGGTCTTACAGGTTTCGAAGGTCAAGGTTGCCCAAGGTTGGTTTACTTTCCATTTGCAGGCGAGAACGGCTGCAAAACATCACGGCGATCCCCGGCCATCGTGCGACACACGGCCGCGATGCCTGCTGCATCAAGCCCCAAATCGGCCAATAGTTCGCCGCGCTCGCCATGCTCGACGAATCTATCCGGAATGCCCAATCGGCGGACACGACTCGAGTCGAGGCCGGCGTCGGCCGCCACTTCCAGCACTGCGGAGCCGAATCCTCCTGCGAGCGCCCCCTCCTCGACGGTCACGACAAAATCACATTCGCGAACGGCTCTCAGTATTGCCACGTTGTCGATCGGCTTGACGAACCGTGCGTTGATCACGCCAACCTCAAGGCCGCATTCACGCAACTGGCGGACAGCGGCCACGCATTCCTCCAGCAGCGCGCCGCAACACACGATCACTCCGTCCTTGCCGCACGACAATACGTCACTCCTGCCACGCTCAACCGGGGCGCGCTCCGCGTCGATCGTCGGCACAGTGCCCTTCGGATACCGAATGGCGCACGGCCCATTGTGCGCAATCGCCAGGTCGAGCATCTGGGTCAAGTCGCTCTCATCGGCCGGTGCCATGATGGTCATGTTCGGAAATGCGCGCAAGTATCCCAGATCAAACGTTCCGTGGTGCGTTGGCCCGTCTGGTCCCGCAAGGCCCGCACGATCGAGCATGAATGTTACCGGAAGATTTTGCAGGGCTACTTCCTGGAATATCTGATCAAAAGACCGTTGTAAGAAAGTGCTATAGACGTCGACAATTGGCCGCAGGCCTGCCTTGGCCTGGCCGGCCGCGAACGCGACCGCATGGCTTTCACAAATGCCAACGTCAAAGAAGCGATCCGGAAACGTATCGCGAACTCGCTCGAGGTTGTTTCCTTGACACATCGCGGCGGTGATGACGATCACGCGCGGTTTAGCGGTCATGTGCTTAAAGATCGCGGCCGAGGCTGCGTGCGTGAAGGTGCGTGAAGAACTCTGCTTCATCTTCACGACCGTATCGGCGTTGCGTTCGAACTGCGGCGGCGCATGAAATAGCACCGGATCCTCGGCCGCAGGTCTAAACCCATGGCCTTTCTCTGTCACCACATGCAAGAGAATCGGCCCATCCGTCTGCTTCACCATCCGCAGGTATTTGCGCAGCAAGCCGATGTTGTGTCCATCGATTGGCCCGAAATACCGCAACCCCAAGTCCTCGAAGAGCATCCCGCCATGCAACCCTGCCTTCGCCGCTTCCTTGAGCTGCGCCAAAAAGCGTTCCGCAGGATCGCCCAGCAGCGGCACCTTGCCCAGAACCTTTGCCACTTCTTCCTTAAGGCCAGAATACACCCGATTCATGCGCAAGCGATCGAGATAGTCGGCCATTCCACCGACGCGCGGGCAGATCGACATCTGGTTATCATTGAGAATTACCAGCAGCCGACGACCGAAGCGGTTCGTGTTGTTAAGCGCCTCGTACACAATACCAGAGGGAAAGGCCCCGTCACCGATCACCGCGACCGACCAGCGATCTTCTTCCGGACGCAACAGCGCATCGCCACTCGCGAGGCCCAAAGCCGTCGACACGCTCGTCCCGGCGTGCCCCGTCATGAACAGGTCGTATTCGCTTTCCTCCGGGTTTGGGTAGCCCATCAGTCCACCCTTGGCGCGCATCGTGTGAAATTGCGGATACCGGCCCGTAATCAGCTTATGCGGATAGATCTGATGGCCGGTGTCCCAAATCAGCCGGTCATGCAGGAAATCGAACGTCTGGTGAAGTGCGAGACACAACTCGACAACGCCGAGATTGGATGCAAAGTGCGCACTACGGCAACTCACGAGGTTGCATAATACCTCGCGCATCTCCCTCGCTAACCGCTCGAGCTGAGGCAACGACAGCCCGTGCAGATCGCGCGGCGATTGAATTGTCGGTAGAATCGGTTCGTTGGTCATCTCCCGTGGTCTCTCCGGTGGGCATAGCCCACCACAATTCTCGGCGTCAATTCTTGTTTCGATGGGGGACGACATCCACCTTGTTAATTCCGCCTGTCGGCAACAAGACGGGCCAGTGCCCGCAGTGGTTCTGCGAATGGACCAATCTTACTGATAATCGCACAGGCATCTTCCACCAAACCAGCAACACGTCGCCGACTCTCGTCAATTCCCAACAACTGTGGAAAAGTCAGCTTGCCTCGCTCGGCGTCCTTGGCCACACGCTTTCCAACGACCGCCTGGTTGCCATCCACGTCGAGTAAATCATCCGTAATTTGAAAGGCCAGCCCAACTTTACTCCCATAGCTCCGCAACACGCCAAGCTCCCACTTTCCTGCCCCGGCAACAATCCCTCCTAACTC
>JAKEGR010000108.1 GCA_022615465.1 Planctomycetota bacterium
AATGGTCCCCCTGGCGAATGCGACGGCCGACCCGGATGGCCGTCGGATCACGGTGATTGCTTTGAGCGACGAGCACGACAAAATCGCAGAGGTGTTGGCGGAGATCAAACAGGAAACACCGCCGCGCGTCGAGCCAGTTCTCCATTTGTACGATTTGTCGACCGAGGAGCGCGGCAAGCTGACGCTGATCCTGGATGCGATGGCGATCGACCTGCCCGGCATTCGCCGCGTGCCGGACGACAAGTCAGGCGCTCTGAGCATCTTCGCCAGCGAGGAGCAGCACGCGGAGATTGCGGCGATTATCGCCCAGTTGCGACAGGATCTTTCTGCCGAGACGCGATACAGCCTAGTGGCCTATCCGATCAAGGTGGCCGAGGCGGCCAGCATCTTGGCGACGCTGCAACCGCTGATTCCTGACGCCCGTCTGACGGTGGACCCCGCCAGCAATTCGCTGGTTGCTTGGGCGAGGCCGAAGGATCACCAACAGATCGCCGACGCGATCAAAAAGATTGATAGCGACGCTCCCGTCGAACGCCGACTGCAGTTAATGCGCCACGAAGTTGACAAAGCGGAGATGTCGATCGCCCTGCAGGTACTCCAGTCGCTGTATCCGGGCGTACGTTTCGTCGTCGATTCGAACGCAAAGATCATTTATGCCTGGGCCAATGGCCGTGATCAGAAAGCGATCGACGAAACGCTCGCCCGGATGCAGCCTGACGTTCCTGAGAAAGACCGGCCGACGCTTGTCGCCTATCCGCTACGCAAGGCAGACCCGAATAACATCCAGCAGATATTGTCCCGCGCCGTGCCCACAGCCCAAGTTGTTGCCGACACGGGCAACAACCAGGTCATCATCTGGGCCACGCCCGAAGAACATGGCGAAATCAAGAAAACCATCGCGGAACTGAACCAAGGTTCAACCGATGGCATGAAGTTTGTCGTGTACCCGACTGGAAGTGTCCCGGTTTCCGTGGTTTCAGGCTTGTTGCAATCCCTGTTGCCGCGTGCGCGGGTGGTCGCCAACCCCGATACCAATCACCTGGCCGTGTGGGCCACCGAAGACGACCATGCGATTGTGGTTTCGACCATCAAGGAAATCACGGATGCAGCCGCGGCCGACGGCAGGAAGCTGGTGACTTATCCGATTGATTACGCCAGCTACTCGCCGGTGGTCAATCTGATGTCGAACGTCATACCCAACGCGCGAATGTACTACGACAGCAACTCGGGGCAACTTTTTGTCTGGGCGACCGACACCGATCAGGCAACAGCCCGGGCCGCCATGGAAAAGATGGCCCTCGACGAAGCAAACGCCCGCACGATGAAGATCTACCCAGTGAACGCGGAGGCAAGCTCTTATGCGACCACCTTGTTGAGCAGCGTTGCCCCGCTAGCACGTTACGTTTGGGACACGCAACACGGTCGCCTTCTGGTCTGGGGAACCGCGCGCGAACACGAACAGCTCACGGATTCATTTGCCAATGCCGTAACCGATGAGAGCATCGCAATGAATTTGGTGATTTATTCCATCGACCCCGATACGATCTCCTCCATCATCAGTGTGCTGAGTACGGTCGTCCCCCAGGCACGCGTGGTCCAAGATACGCGGGGAAGCCGTCTGATGATCTGGGCCACTGCAAGCGATCACGAAAAGGTGGCTTCCACGGTGTCACAGCTTGAAAAAACGGAAGGTGGCGACCTGCAACTCGTCGTCTATCCGGTTGGCCAGGAGGCAAGCTCGTATGTGAGCACGTTGCTCTACAGCGTTGCCCCCCAGGCGCGGTCCTCGTGGGATACGCAACATGGCCGCGTCTTGGTGTGGGCCACCCCGCAAGAACATCAACAATTATCCGAGGCCTTTGCCAAGGTTGCTACTGACGAAGAGAGCGAGACCTCGCTGGTCGTGTATCCCGCCGACTCGGCGATGACCCCGAGTCTGACGACCCTGGCAAGCAGCATTGCCCCTCAAGCTCGCGTGACCCCCGATTCCCGGACCGGGAGTTTGATGATCTGGGCGACAAAGACCGATCATGCCAAGTTGGCCGACGCATTTTCCAAAGTGAGTTCGACTGCCACGGACGACATGCGATTCGTCGTCTATTCGGTCGACTCGGCCTTGGTGGGGAGTCTGAACGGCATGATTTACGGCATCGCACCGCAGGCCAAGGTCGTTCCCGATTATCAGACTGGCAGCTTGCTCATTTGGGCCAGCCAACGCGATCATGACACGATCGGGAAGACGCTGGAGAGCGCGGGCACGGCCTCGGCGCGAGCCAGAAAGCTGACCGTGTATGCGGTCGAGGCGGGACAAAGCTCCAGCCTCGTCAGCCTGTTGAGCGGCATGGTGCCGCAAGCCCGCGTGACTTATGACACGCACGGCGGCAATCTGCTGGTATGGGCCAGCGAACAGGATCAGGCGGCGGTGGTCGAGGCCATGGAAAAAATGGGCCAGTCGCAGGAGGCCGGCCGAAATCTGATTGTGTATCCACTCGAAGGCGCCGATGCGCAGAGCTTGATGAGTGTGCTTTACACGGTCGTCCCGCAGGCGCGATTCATTCCCGATCCTCAATCGGGCAACCTGCTGGCGTGGGGCACGCAAGCCGAACAGCAGCACATCAGCGACGCCATCCAGAAGGTTCGGCAGTCGGGCGGCGAGCGCGCCTTAAAAATCTATCCGCTCTCAGGGCGATCGAGTGCCAGTTTATCGCAACTGATGCAAAGCGTGGTGCCCCAGGCGAGGATCGTTGTCGACAATCAGAACGGCACGGTCCTGGCGTGGGCCTCGCCAGCCGATCATGCGAAAATCGCGCAGTCGATTACCGAGATCGATGCCGAACAGGCGCAGGGCGGCCAACCCGAGGTGCGGGTCTACGAGGTGTTAACCTCGGATCCCTATGCCGTTCTTTCGTCGTTGCAGACGATGTTTGCCGGTCGCCCCGATGTCCGTTTTTCTCTTGACAGCAAGACCAATCGCATCATCGCTTGGGGAGGCGAGGCGGATCAAGAGCGGGCTAGGGACGTCCTAAGTAAGTTTGAGGAAGGCGCGCCAACGACGAGTCAGATGCAACTCGAAGTGTATGATTTGGGGACTGCCAATCCGCAGACTGTGATCCAGGCGATCAAGCCACTGATCAAGGAGACCCGAGGGACCGAGTTGATCCCTGACGCGGCGAATCGACAACTCATCGCGCTCGCGCTCCCGGCCCAGCAGGCAACCATCCGCACCACGATCGAACAGATGCAAGCCGAAGAGAAGAGCCTCGATGTTCTGCAGCTCAGCCGTCTCGACACGTTCACCGCGGAAGATGCCATCCGGTCGCTGTTCGTGAAAGAGCCTGTGCCGCCGACGGTCGATGCCGACTACGCCAATGGGCGGCTGATGGTTCGTGGCACCGAAAAACAGGTGGAAGAGATTCGTCAGTTGCTCTTCAAGATGGGCGAAACCGACCTGGCAGCGACTCAGCGAACTGGTCGCCGCAACATGAGAGTGATCAGCGTGGAAGGCAACGTCGATCGAACCCTGAAGGAAATGGAAAAGGTCTGGCCGCAAATGCGCGGCAATCCGATCCGCGTGGTGAAGCCATCGGCCATGTTTCCCACGTTGCGGTCGTCTCGCGAAAAGGAAGGCAACGATCCATCTGCCACGCCTGACA
>JAKEGR010000109.1 GCA_022615465.1 Planctomycetota bacterium
CAAACCGTCGACGGGGCGTTGGCCGTGCCGTTTGTCTTGGCGCCGGGCGAAAAGCGGACGGTCTCCTTTGTCCTTGCCTGGCACTTCCCCAATGTGCAGCCGCCGCTGGCGCATCGTGGAAACATGTACTGCAACTGGTGGCCGGATGCCCTGGCGGTGGCCCGCGACGTGGCCGCTCGATTTAGCGAATTGTCGGCCCAAACCCATTTGTACAATCAGACGCTCTACGCCACGAACCTTCCCTACTGGCTATTGGACCGCATCAGCTCGCAGGTCGCGATTCTTAGCAGCATGACGTGTTGTTGGGGGCGCGACGGATTTTTCTATGCGTGGGAGGGCTGTAGCTCGGGCAGCGGTTGCTGCGATGGCAACGCCACGCACGTCTGGGGCTATGCGCAGGCCCACGCCCGGCTCTTTCCGGCGGTGGGTCGGGCCATGCGCGACGCCGATGCAGACCACGTTACTCCCGAGGGAATGCTGCCGGTCCGTTTCGCGCTTCCTTTCCCGGCATTTGACGGCCAATGCGCGTTCATTATGAGCGCCTATCGTGAACACCTCGTGAGCGCGGACGGCAAGTGGCTCGCCAGACGCTGGCCTACTGTAAAACGGGCGATGGACTATACGATTGCCCGCTGGGATGCCGCGAACACCCCCTCGGGAGTTGAGCATAGTCTCGGCGGAGTGCCCGACGGGATGCTCTCGGGGCCGCAGCACGCCATGGACGGCGACCAAGGTGGCACGTGTTCCTGGTTAGGCAGCATGTACCTTGGCGCACTGGCCGTCGCCGCGCAGTTGGCCACTGTGCAAGGTGACTCCGCCTCCGCTGCACGGTATCGAGAAATTTTGGCGGCTGGCAGAAAACACCAGGATAAGGCGCTTTTCAATGGCGAGTACTACATTCAGGTTCCCGACCCGACGCCTCGGCAGGACTATCTGACCGGCTGCTACATCGACCAGTTGCTGGGCCAATGGTGGGCCTTGCAAATCGGCTGCGGCTGGCTCTATCCGCCCGAACACGTGCGTTCGGCCATGGCGGCCCTATTCAAGTACAACTTCCATCCCGATTTCAAGGGCTTCACACAGGCGCCGCGCAAATTCTGCGCCGACGCCGACGCCGGCCTGCAACAAGGCACCTGGCCCAAGGGCGGCAAACCCAATCCGCCCCACGTCCTCCTCTACACGGATGAAATCATGAGCGGATTCGAGTACGCCGCAGCCGGCCTCATGATCTATGCGGGACTGACCAAGGAAGCGTTTACGGTGCTCCGTGCGGCGGCCGACCGTTACGATGGCCGGCTGCGCACCGGACTATCGGATGCGAAATTTAACGGAGTCGATATCGCGTGCTGGGGCTACAGCGGCAACCCCTTCGGCGACGACGAATGCGGCAAGTTCTACGCCCGCGCCATGTCCATCTGGTCGATCCTTTTGGCCTGCCAAGGCTTCACGTACGACGGGCCTGCCGGCCTGATTGGCTTCGCGCCACTGTGGAAGCCGGAAGATCACGTTTCCTTTTTCACCGCAGCCGTGGGCTGGGGACTCTTTCGCCAGAAGCGAGAAGGGCAGACCCAAAATGAAACCGTCGAAATCAAATGCGGCAGGCTCGGAGTCCAATCCCTGGTATTTGAGGTCCCCCCGCATGCCAAGGTCAGCGACGTTGTCGTCGTGGTTGCCGGCAAGAAGGCCGAATACACCTTCAAACAGGACCAATGTCGCGTAACGGTCGTACTCGCCGCCATGACCACATTAAATCGGGGGGAACTCGCTGCCGTTCAACTGCGATATTAGGCCGGCGGGCCGAGAAGCCGGCATCGTTCTGAAACGGACGGCTTCCAAGCGTGATTCTCGGTGATTTTCATGATCCGACCACGTAAACCCTTGAACGTGCCCCGCGTTCCAAATGTTGCTTTGCTCGTCGAAGTTTCCAGCGCCCACGCGCGCGGGCTGATCCGCGGGATCAGCCGTTACGCACAATCGCACGGCCCCTGGAAGCTGCATCTCTTGGAACGTTTGCGGCCAGCCGACATCCGGCGCTCGTTGGATGCGTGGGGATGCGACAGCCTGATTGCCCGAGTCAAGACGCAGGCCATCGCGGAGGCCCTTTCCGAGCGTGGCGTCCCTGTCGTGAATGTGTCGGGAACGACCACCATTGGGCGTTGGCAACGGGTCGATACGGACGACGCTGCTGTGTGTTGGCTGGCGGCTGGTCACCTCCTCGACCGTGGGTACCATTCGTTTGGTTTCTGCGGGATGCCGCATTATGAATGGTCACGGCGACGCGGAGCGTTGTTTGCGGCCGAGCTGACCGGGCAAGGACTCGACTGCCAATCGATGGAACTTCCCTCGCTCACCCTGGAAACGACACTACGTCAGAAGGATCGCCTCAAACTCGTTCAATGGATCACAAATGCTCCTAAGCCTCTGGGAATTATGGCGTGTAGCGACTACTGCGGCCGTGTGGCGCTGGAGGCGTGCGGCGAGGCGGGTGTGGTGGTCCCCGACGAGGTCGGTGTGATCGGTGTCGACAACGACGACTTGGTTTGCGAGTTGTGCACTCCCCCGCTTTCGAGCATCGAAGCGAATTGCGACCGGATCGGCTACGTGGCCGCAGAAACCTTGGCCCAATTACTGCGTGGATCGACGCCGGAGGGGTGGGAGGCGCTGATCAAACCCACGAAACTCGTCAGCCGCAGATCGACAGACGCGACGGCGGTGGGCGAACCCGTGGTGGCCGAAGCCCTGCGGTTCATTCGTGCCTATGCCTGCAGCGACATGGGTGTCTTGGACGTCGCGCGGCACGTGAACGTCTCCCGACGCTACCTGGAACAACAGTTTCGCAACGCCTTGGGACGTTCCATTTTTTCCGAAATCCAGCGAGTACGATTGGAAACCGCTCAGCGACTCCTCGGAGAGACGGACTGGAAGCTCGAGACCGTTGCCGG
>JAKEGR010000110.1 GCA_022615465.1 Planctomycetota bacterium
CGGCGGTTGTTGGATTACGTCAAGCGGACAAATCCGCAATTGTATCTCGATCTGTTGCGACGTTTGGAACTTCGCAAGTAAGCGATGCGTGCGGAGGCGTGGCGGCAGATGTAGCTGGCTGCCCTCGTACGCCGTGCTCCGCTGGTTTCGTCGGATGGCACCCGCCGGTGATTCTCTTGCCACCCTCGTGTGGCGCTGGTGCGCGGTGTGCAACACTCGTGCTGGCCGACGGCGTGATTCGCCCCGCGGGAAAAAGCGTTCTCTCTCTGCGCCTGTCGTATGTGAGTTACGAGGTTCAGACTGTCATCTGACAGAAAAGCTGGACCCCGGAATGAAAGCTGCTATACGAAAGGGACGCCTGATCCGCAACGTCGCGCACTGATTTCTCCCGGTAGCACCTATCACGAAGAATGGAAGGAAAAGAAAGTTGAATCGAATTTCAGTAGAACGGAAAATTGGGAAGAACGTATTCAAGATTGAAACCGGCCTGCTGGCGAAGCAATCGGCAGGGGCCTGCACGGTGCAATATGGGGAGACGCTCACGCTGAGCGCCGTGGCCTCCGGCCCGGCCAGGCCAGGCATCGATTTTTTCCCGCTCACGTGTGATTATCGCGAGCGGTATGCCGCGGCCGGTAAATTCCCAGGCGGCTTTCTTAAGCGTGAAGGCCGGCCCTCGACAAAAGAAACTCTGACATCGCGACTGATCGACCGGCCTATCCGGCCCATGTTTCCCGATGGCTTTGGCGATGAAGTGCAGATCATGAACTTCGTCTTGGCCAGCGACCGCCAGATCGATGGCGACGTGTTGGCCATGAACGGCGCCAGCGCGGCACTCGGTATTTCGCCACTGCCGTTCCAAGGTCCGCTGGGATCCGTGCGATTAGGGCTGATTGACGGCGAGTTCGTCCCCTTTCCGACCCACGACGAACTGGAAAAATGCGAACTCGACCTGATTGTCTCGGGTACGCGTGACGCCGTGCTGATGATTGAGGGCTTCGCCCGCGAATTACCTGAAGACAAGATGGTGGATGCGATCCTGGAAGCACATCGTTACATCCGCGAACTTTGTGATATGCAGCAGGAGTTGATCGAGAAAGTTAGTCCCCGGAAGATGGAGTTCGTGCCGCCTCCGAGCGACGGTCTGTACGAGCGGCTCCGCAATGCATGCTACGATCGGCTTCGAGACGCCCAACGCGTCGAGGGCAAACAAGCCCGCGCCGAGGCTGTCGGCCAGGTGAAGGAACAGGCGTTCGCGGAACTGATTCCCGATTCCACCGCCGTGGGTGCGCCGTCGGCGGAGCGATTCCAAACCGTGTGGCACGACCTCAAGCAAAGCGTTATTCGCGACTTGATCCTCTCCGGAACGCGGTCGGATGGGCGCGATTCGAAGACGTTGCGGCCGATTCATTGTGAAGTCGATGTGCTGCCGTGCGTCCATGGCTCGGCGCTCTTCCAGCGCGGCGAGACGCAGGCGCTCATTACCATTGCGCTCGGCACCGGCCGCGATGAACAGCGCGTCGATGGCCTTTTCGAGGAATACTCGAAGCGGTTCATGCTCGATTACAATTTTCCCTCGTTCTCGGTTGGTGAAGTCCGCCCGATTCGTGGTCCGGGCCGCCGGGAAATCGGTCACGGCATGCTCGCCGAACGAAGCTTGAACTCGGTGCTTCCCGATCACGACGACTTTCCGTACACGATTCGCGTGATCTCAGACATCCTGGAATCAAACGGGTCGAGTTCCATGGCAAGCGTGTGCGGTGCAACGCTGGGATTGATGGCCGCCGGCGTGCCGATTGCGAATCCCGTGGCTGGAATATCGACCGGTCTTGTGAAAGCCAGTGATGATCGGTGGGTTCTATTGACCGATATCGTCGGCGACGAAGACCACTATGGCGACATGGACTTCAAGATCTCTGGCACGCAGAACGGCATCACCGGTATTCAACTTGACCTGAAGATTCGCGGCATCAGTGAAGAGATCATCCGAGCGTCCCTGGCCCAATCGCGCGAAGCACGGATGGAAATACTGCGGAAGATGCTTTCGGCGATTTCACGGCCACGGGCGAATACCGCACCAAGTGCTCCGCGGTTGGCGCGCACGAAGATCGATCCCGAAAAGATCGGCCTGTTAATTGGCCCCGGCGGCAAGACGATTCGCGGCATTCAAGAAGATAACGGCGTCACGATCGACGTCGACGAGGATGGCACGGTCACCATCGCTGGCGCGGATGAAGCCTCGGTCAATCGAGCCCTCGGGCGTATCGAGGCGATGACCGCCTCGGTGCAGGTTGGCCGGATTTACGAGGGCACCGTCACCAGTGTCAAGGATTTCGGTGCGTTTGTCGAAATCATCCCTGGCAAAGATGGCTTGTGTCACATCAGTGAACTGGCCGATGAATATGTTTCCTCCGTCTCGGAGGTGTGTCGCGTGGGTGATACGATGATGGTCAAGGTGATTGCCGTCGACGAACAAGATCGAGTCAAACTGAGCCGCAAAGCGGCGATGCGCGAACAGGGCTCCTCCGGCAACGGCGCGCCGTAAGGAACAGGCAAAAGCTCATCAGATCCACGGGATGTGAAACGTCGTGAATGGGTACACTCACTATTGACCTCGGCATTGCCATTGGGAATTTGGTGTTAAAGTGGTTGACTCCATGAATCCCCCACTGCCATGGCAATCGACGAACAGAGTGTAACGACTTCTCGGGATGATTCCTCGGCGACGGTCCAACGGTTGATGGACCAATACACCGAGATCGCGCAGCTAGCTGGGGGGCTTGCTCACGAGATCAAGAACCCGCTGTCGACGATCAGCCTCAACATGGACTTGCTCGCCGAGGATTTGGCTGAGCCTGGTACGCCCGCGGAGTGGCGGGCAGTGAAGCGAGTCGACGTGGTACGCCGCGAATGCCAACGTTTGCAGGCGTTACTCGATGACTTTCTGAATTACGCCAAGGTGCGCCGGCTGCAACTTGAGCCAACAGACCTCAACCACCAAATCGACGACGTCCTCGAATTCTTCGCCCCCGAGGCGACCAAGTCCGACATCGAAATCGTCCGTTACCTCGATCCCGAGCTGCCCAGCGTGATGCTCGACCGTGAGGCATTTCGCCGCGCGCTATTGAACCTGATTCTGAATGCCAAGCAAGCCATGCCCGACGGTGGACAGATCGTCGTGCGTACCGTGGTTGAAGGCGATACGGTGGCTATCTACCTGATCGATACTGGCGTCGGCATGGACGAGCGTACGGCATC
>JAKEGR010000111.1 GCA_022615465.1 Planctomycetota bacterium
ACGCGTCTCATCGTTCGCTCAGTCTTGCCGTCTTTCATGTGTAACATTCGAATATCCAGCGTTGTTGTCCGAGCGAGATGCGCATGGCCGCATTGCTAGCGCCGTGCAGCATTCCGGGTGGTTGCGGGCTGTCGAGCGAGTTCGGCGCCGTGCGAGGTGAAAACCGCAGCCTCGCCCCGGCCGACCACTCGAACGTCAAACCTGTCTCGAGTCGCCAGCGACTCGGCTTGGATCAGGTCGCCATTTGCTCCGTCTTGCCGCGCGCGGGCTGTCGTTCGCACGCGTACACCGCCTCCCTGTGTCGTGACCGTAATTTCCTCGCCACGCTTTACCAGCAGCGGCGCCTTGGCATCACTCGTGGTGATCACATCACCCGGCTGAATTGACCGACTGGCTTCAAGCCCAATCATCTCTTCGACCGACTTGCACGCGCCTCGGTGCTTCGAGGCAACCGACATCTGATCGGAAGAACTCAGTTCCACGTCGGCTGCCGTGATCGTCGCACCACGCTCAATAGCACGGATTGCGACTACGACCGGCTCTGGTCGAGCGACCTCAGCATAGACTGGCACCTGCACTTCCCCCTCGGCAGTCGCAAACGCAACCACAAACCGTTGTTGGCCAAGCCACGGCTCCTGGCCGCCGCTACATACAAACGCAGTCGTCGCCGTCTGCACTTGGGGGAGGTGCCGTTCGGCCAGGTCGAACTTGATCTGCCACGAATCGTTCTGATTCGTGCGATCGGCCAGGTAATTGGCGATTGAGTTTTCAATCTCAGCGTGCAGTCGCTGTCTCTGTTGCGTATCCATGGGCATCGAAGCGTTGAGTGCTCGACCGGCTGGTCGGTTGGCCCGGCGGCTGACTTCAGCGATGATTTCCTCTTGACCTGCCGGCTCAATACCAGCCACGGGCTGCGACACGACTGCGACACGATCCCGTCCCGCAAGACGAAGCAGCCCCAACTTTTCGCCGTGGGCGGCCAGAAGATCCTGGATTTCGCGCCGCGTCACAAACCGCTGCGTGCCTGGCGCGGGGGCGGGCATCAGGACCAGCCCTGCCAGTTCGTTTGCGCGCCGGCTATCCGACGCGACGATCTCCGCCACGTCGCCCAGCCTCACCACGGACTTGTCGAGCTGTACATGATCCCGCAGAGTAATTTCCGCGGTTGGCCCTCCAACAGCCGACGCTACGAAAATCAGCAGGGCGACAATTGCCGCGGACAAGCTGTGGTTCATGTGGTTCATGGTTTGAGGCGCTGGAAGAAGTGACCCATTAGCCGAGTCGCCGCAGGTTGGCCACGATCTGCATGATCTGGTCGCCCGCTTGGACCACTTGCGAGTTAAGTTCAAACGCTCGTTGCGTTGTGATGAGGTCGATCAATTCGTTCACTGGTTCCACGTTCGAGGCCTCAAGGAATCCCTGGCGAATGCTGCCGAAGCCGGTCTTTCCAGGGTCACCCACTTGGGCTTCCCCCGACGCATCGGTTCGTTTGTAGAGGTTGTCGCCGAGCTTAATCAGTCCATCCGGGTTAACAAATTTCGCCAGTTGAATCGTCCCGAGGGTTTGCAAAGTCGGCGAATCCTGCGTGCTGTATTGTACCTGGCCATCGGCAGTAACGACGACGTTTGTGGCTTCGGGCGGAATCGCAAGGTTTGGCTCGAGCAGGTAGCCGTTGTTTGCTGAACCGAGGACAATTTGCTGGTCAGCGTTCAGGCCGAAGTTGCCGGCGCGCGTATAGAGAAAGTCGCCGTTGGGATCCTGCACTTGGAAGAATCCGTCGCCCTCGATCGCAAAATCAAGCTGGTTATTCGTTGTTTCGAATGCGCCCTGTTCGTGGTCCGACTGCGTGCTGGAAACCCGCGAGCCGAGTCCAACCTCGATACCGGTCGACGTGCGATTGCCGTCAGCATCCTCCGCGCCTGGCAGGCGATACTGGCGGTAGAAAATATCCTCGAAGTTCGCCCTATCTTTCTTGAAGCCAGTCGTATTGATGTTCGCCATGTTGTTGGCGATCACATCCAGCTTCGTTTCCAGGGCTTGCATGCCGGTGGCAGCGGTGTAGAGGGTTTGTACGGTCATGGGTTTCGCGCCTCGTCAGTTTAGAACAAGCTCGAATAGATTAGTGAAATGATCTGCAGCTAACTCCGCAGCACGCGGCTAAGGAGCGAGCCGATCATCGTGTCCTGATTCTGGATCATCCGCGTGTTGGCCTCGAACGCGCGAGTCGTTTCAATCATTGCCATCATCTGCCGCACGGGGTTGGCGCCAGACTTTTCCAGGTACCCCTGGCGAACCTCGCGCTCCGCAAGAGGAACGGCTTCCACCGGCCCCAGCGAGCGGAACATGTTCTGGCCGACCTTTACCAGGTCCCCCATCGACTGGGGCCGCGACATGCCGAAGGCGTACGTTGTGCCGCTCTGAGTGATGAATCCATCGGTTGAAACATTCCAGGGTTGGTCCGGCGCGAGCGCGATTTCCCGGCCCGACTGGTCCAGCACCGGACGATGCCCGTTCTGTGTAACCAGCTTGCCTTCGGTATTCAGGGCGAAATTGCCCGCGCGGCTCAGATACGTCTGCCCATCGTCGCCGCGAATATGAAAGAATCCCTCGCCGTTGATCGCAAAATCGGAATCGTTGCCGGTGCGTTGGAATTGGCCGATCGAGTGATCGGTTTCGACGTCGATCACCTTGACGCCACCGCCGATATCGTTGATCGACTGGCTCTGTGGTTGATCGAAACCGCGCTGAATTGCTTCCGTGAAGCGAGCTTGAAACGTCGGCACATCTTGTTTGAAGCCGGCCGTGTCGACATTCGCCAGATTGTTGGCGATTACTTCCAGCCGTTGAGATTGCGCGGCGGCCCCTTCGGCCGAGATGTACATTCCGTAGGGCATGGCAGCAGCAGATCGCAGGTGCGCCCCCCTGCGTTCGACTGCTCGTTATGCAACCAGCGTGCCGAAGACAACGCGCCTAGTGCTTGCACGATCGCAAACAACTGGGAAATGAGTAGTTCAATCGTGCCGACTGCAACTGGGGAATACCTGCCAGCATGTGCGCCCGCAACCCTGTCGGCAGAAGATGCCGAACGATCGGTTGTGCAACCGGCAACACATGCCGGATGGCAGCAAGACCCGTTCCGGCGTGTGTGCGGGCCTGGCCGTTGCGATCGCCGCCACCAGAAGAGCTAACCATATCCAAGTTCGCGTAACTCGCTTTCCGTCAATCCGTGGTGATGGCCATACTCATGCAGAATGGTGATGCGAATCTGCTTGCGCAGTTCTTGAAGATCAATTCGCCCTGCCGGCAACCGTGCCTGACTGAGGATGCCAAGGCGGTAGATGGTGACTACGTCCGACGGTACACCCCAATGGTCAATGCTCCGATCGGTAATCGGGATTCCCGTGTACAGGCCACACAAGTCGCTGCGATGCCGCACCCTGGTTTTCCGCATGATGTATCGTGATGGATAGTCTTCGACCACTAACGGCACTTTATCCACCAGGTCTTTCAACTGCGGCGGAAGCTCGGCCATCGCTTGTTCAAGCTGCTGATCGAATAGCTCACGCAATTCGGGCTTCATCGGATCCTTCAATTGGTCAAGCGGTGCGAGCGGCTGCAATCAGTTGGGCTGCGCCGCGTGACAGCAGTGCATCCGCCACGCGCCGACCAAGGGTTTCCGCCTCGGCTGCTGGCGCGACCTCGATCTCCTTAATGCGATGAGAGCCGTCGACACTCAGCACCACGGCGGATAAACAGAGATGACTGCCTTCGATCCGGCCCCAGGCTCCCACGGGCGCAAGGCAGCCACCACGCAATTGCGCCAGCAAGGCCCGTTCGGCCAGTACGGCTGCCCGCGTTGCCGGGTCATCGATTGGATTCAGCGCGGTGGCGGTGGCTCGATCGTCGGCGCGGCATTCGATCGCCAGCGCCCCCTGTCCCACGGCCGACAGCATCACTTCAGGAGACAACACTTCGGATATGCGGCCAGCCAACCCCAGGCGACGCAAACCTGCCTCGGCAAGCACGATCGCGTCAAACTGCCCTTCATCGAGCTTGCGCAGTCGTGTGTCGACATTGCCGCGAATTTCCTCCACGAGGAGATCGCGTCGAACATGGCGTAGTTGTGCCTGTCGCCGCAGGCTCCCCGTGCCGACTCGCGACCCGCGCGGCAAGTCAGCAAGCGACTGCGCCAGGTTCGACACGAGCACGTCGGCCGGGCTTTCTCGTGCGGGCACCGCGGCCAGTACGAGGCCTTCAGTCACTTCCGTCGGCAAATCCTTGAGGCTGTGGACGGCAAGATCAACAGCGCCTTCCACGAGCGCCCGCTGGACCTCTTTCGTGAAGACCCCCACCGTGCCGAGGCTGCCAATGGCTGCTGAATCCTCCGTATCGCCGCGAGTGCTGATCTCGATCACGTCAACGGCATGTCCAAGCTGACGAAGTTGCCCGGCAACCCAATCGGCCTGCCATCGGGCCAGCTTGCTGCCGCGCGTACCCAATCGCAGCGTCCGTGGTGGTATCAATGAAGGCAAGGAATCAGTCATCGTCTTCCGTCGTGGCCGTTAGCATCAACGGCCGATCTGCTGGCCGGGTCTCCGTATCAGCGACTGCAACGTCCGCTGGTGGCGGCGGTATCACCACGCCACAGCTCACCATGAACTGAATCGCCTGATCAACCGTGAGGCTTAGATCAATTACCTCGCTCTTCTTTACCGTCAGCGCGAAACCGGTAAACGGCATCGGCGAGGTCGGAACAAACACGGTTAGCATTGGCTCCTTGGTCACACCACAAATTTCCCACATACCGTCCCCCGTGGCAAAAGCCACCGTCCAGATTCCCTTGCGGGGATACTCAATGGCCACGACGCGGGTGTACTGAATATCTGGCTCGGTAATGAAGAAGTCGGTAACCTGCTTGACTGAGGAATAGACGTTTCGCACCAAGGGCACACGATTAATCAGACGTTCCAGTTGGCTCCAAAAAAACCGTCCAGCCCCTGCAGCGAGAAACTTGCCAAGCAAGTACAGCACCAGCAGGAATACGCACAAGAAAAAAGGGACTACAAACCGCCGAGGCAGCCATCGATGGTCGACATACCAGGTGTAAATGCCCTTTGCCGTGTCCGGCATCGGATTCTTGCCCACGCTTCCTTCGACGAAGCGATATACGTGCTCCGGCACGTAACGGCCATCATCGGTCCGCTGAAACTTCTGATCATCTGTCGTCGCAACGGTGGTCTGGTTTGGCGGAGCGTTGAATTCATGACTGGAGCGAATGTCGGCAAACTTTTCAACCATGACCCAGCGGATCGACCGCTCCAGCGGCTCGAGCAGATGAACCACCACGGTATTGCCGACCCAGAAGAAAATAACGATCGTCAACAGCGGCGGCAGCAAGACCGCCAGGCCGTGCAGCACGGCGCGACGAAACGGCCCGAGCGACCGCCTCGGCCTTGGTAAATCACCGCTGGAAAGTGTTGGAGTCATATCGACGTTTCTCTATCCCCGCCTGGAAGCCTGCACCGAGATTCGCAATGCCATTTGGCAAGCTTCCCGCAATCATTGCGGGAAGAGGCGAGCCAGCCAGGCTTTGCCCTTCCAAAATCGGTCCTTTCCGAACTCGCGATGAATAACATCCCATGCTTTCTAATGCGATACCGACCGTGCAACGACAATGACCGATACACGTTCGGCCCCCGCCTGCTTGAGGGCACGGGCTGCTTCGCTGCAGGTTGCGCCTGTCGTAAGAATGTCATCGACCAGCACGACATGGGCCTTCCGTAAATGATAGCCCCTTCGAACGGAAAAAACGCGGCGGACGTTCGCCCAGCGCTGCGGCGGCGTTAAACTGAATTGCGGCGGAGTGTTGCGGCGACGACGCAGCAATCGTCCAGCAAGTGGCACGCGTAGCCGGGCAGCCAATACCTCCGCCAGAATTGCGGCTGAATTCGTCCCGTGGGCCATCCGACGCCGCCAATGCATCGGGATCGGCGTCACCACATCGGCCGGGCGTTCGCGCAGTCGATCACCATGCCTCGCCCACAACAATTTACCGATCGATAATGACAAGCGATTGCCAGCCGCGGGCTTCATCTTGAGCAGCAACTCGCGTAACCGGCCAGTGTAAGCACCTGTAGCCGTCACTTCGTCAAACCAGAACTTCTGTCCGCGGCAACAAAAACACCCGTCCCCAGGCAGTGGAATACCCTCGGCGACAGGCGCGCCACAGCGTTTGCAAATTGAGCTTGTGAAAAATGTCATCTCACCGAGACACGACTCGCAGATCGATACGTGATCATCATCTTGGTCATGCTCGGGCATTTCGACGCCGCAACTGGCGCACGTCGATGGGAACACCAGCTTCAGCGACGTCTGTTGCAACGTGCATAACCCATGCATCAAACCTGCTCGTAGAGATCCAATTGTCTCTCCGCACATCCGCTGCATCCGTGTCCTGCTCGACCACTGCTCGTTGCTACTCAACTTGCGTGTCATGGGTGAATGCCCGCCCAACCGACGAAACCACTGGAGGCCATCCGAAAAGCATCGGGGACGCCCCCACGCTCCAAAATGCTCGAAGCCATGAGTACGAGGCAAGGATGCTAGCAATATCGTGATTCTAACGGGCACCGGCAGTTGTCGGGAATACCTGTCCAGCCCGTATTGCCGATCACAATCCGACTCATGCCAAAATGTCCCTCTTGACCCACCAAAACAGCCTGCAATACTCTCCCGGCCTGCCACACCGGCTTTGGAACACGGGGTCTACTCCATGCCCACCATAATCGACCGCTACATGCTCCGCCAGTTCACGCAGGTGTTCATCATCTGCTTCCTCAGTCTGGTCGGTCTGTACACGGTCATCGACTTGTTTGGACACCTCGACCACTTCGTCGACTTTGCCGACGAGCATGGCGGTCTGCTCGTCACCCTCGCCTCGTTCTATGGTTTTCGCACACTCTGGTTTTTCGATCGCCTCAGTGGTGTGCTGACGCTCACCGCCGTGATGTTCACGGTAACCTGGATTCAGCGTCACAACGAAATGACGGCATTGCTGGCCGCCGGAATTCCGCGGCTGCGGGTTCTTCGGCCCGTTCTGATCGCGGCCATTGGGGTAAGTCTTCTCGCAGCAGCCAGCCGCGAAATGATCATACCCAACATTCGCCACAAACTAGCGATCGATTCCAGGAACCTGGCTGGTCAGCAAGAAGTGCTCATGCAACCACGATTTGACAGCCAGACGGAGATTCTTATTGGCGGCGAAAAAATCATTCCCGCCGACCAGGCAATCGTCGATGCCAACTTCGTGCTGCCGCGCGCGCTCGATCAATTCGGCCGACGTCTGATTGCCCGCGAAGCCCGCTTCCTGCCGGCCAAAGATGCGTTGCCGAGTGGTTATCTGCTGAGCGGCGTGACCACGCCGAGAATTCTCCTCGAAAAGCCGTCTCTCGAGTTCGCCGGACAGACCGTCGTCCTCACGCCGCACGATGCGAAGTGGCTGCAACCCGACCAGCTCTTCGTGGTCAGCGGTGTCTCGTTCGAGTTTCTCTCGGCTGGTTCCAGTTGGCGTGACTTCGCCTCGACTCGCGAACTTGTCCACGAAATGCGCAGTCCCAGCACCGATCTTGGGGCCGACGTCCGTGTTGCAATTCACTCGCGTTTCTTGCAACCATTTGTCGACACGACGTTGATTTTTCTCGGGCTGCCGTTTGTTGTCACGCGCTCGAATCGGAATCCGTTCATCGCGGTCGGGTTGTGCCTGGCGGTCGTGACAGTCTTTATGATCGTCGCCCTGGGATGCCAATCACTTGGCACCACCGGTTGGCTTCAACCGACGCTCGCCGCCTGGTTGCCGCTCATGATCTTCGCGCCGATCGCCGTCGGCTTGAGCGATTCCCTGCAGCAATAAGATCCGTTCGGCGATGGGGCCTTGTCGAACTTCTTGGGATGTCTTGGCATTGGCAAGACGCAATTCACCTCAGTTGGGGCACGCGATACCATGCCCTCGATGCGAAAACCCAGGGAGCGTTCGCTACAGGCGTTCCGTCTCCTGGTGGTACGGTCTTTCCGGCAAGTGACGGCTTGCCAGGCTGTGAGCTATGATTGGACAGTTGCCGCCCCGCGTGGCGCAGCCCGAACGATCCTCACAAAGGCCAAATACGATGCCACACAAGAAGAAATCCGCGGATCCCACATCAAATCGCACTCGCCGCCGGTTGCAAAAGGTCATTGCCGATTGCCGAGTGGAGCCTGGTGAAAAGTCGCGGCTCTCGTCCCGCGATGCCGCTTGGGCAGGCAGCAAGAAGGCTCCGAAGAGTGAGCGGAAGAACCTGGCGGAACAACTGCTTTCGCAGGACGTCTCCGACCTGGCTGTGGCCCAGGAGCTGCTCTACGCCTCCAATTCATCTTCCGTGCTGCTGATTTTTCAGGCGATGGACGCGGCAGGTAAGGATAGCACGATTCGGCACGTGATGTCGGGCGTCAACCCGCAGGGCTGCCAGGTCTACAGCTTCAAGCAGCCGTCGCCGGAGGAGCTTGACCACAATTTTCTCTGGCGGTGCATGAAGGCGTTGCCGGAACACGGGCGGATTGGGATCTTCAACCGCTCCTATTATGAGGAAGTGCTCGTTGTCCGCGTCCATCCCGAGCTGCTTGTCTCGCAGCACCTCTCCGATACGAAGCCGACGAAGGAGTTCTGGCAATCGCGGTACGACGACATCAACCACTTCGAGCAGCATCTTGTGCGAAACGGCACGGTCATTGTGAAGTTCTTTCTCAACGTGTCGAAAGAGGAGCAGCGGAAGCGGTTTCTGGAACGGATCGACAGGCCGGAAAAACACTGGAAGTTCTCTGCCAGCGATACGCGCGAACGCGAACACTGGGACGATTACATGCGGGCCTACGAACAGATGCTCACCGCCACAAGCACCGAGTGGGCACCGTGGTACGTGATCCCCGCCGATAACAAGTGGATCACTCGCGCGCTGGTGGCCAACATCATTGCCTCGACAATCCGCAACCTGCATCTGAGCTATCCAACGCTGACGCCAGAGCAAGAGCGAGAACTGAAAGCTGCCGGCCGGCGATTGCGACGCGAATAATCGTCGCGATTTGCGCGATATGTCTGTATCTGTGTTGCCTTCCCGATTATTTGCACGGACCAGAACCCACGCCTTGCATCGGTTGCAAGAGGGGCGATCTCCGCGGGTGCCGCTCCGGGGCTTGCCGGAAATATCGACTTCCGTATCTTTATCTTAACCGAAACTTGACCGCTTGCTTCTAGGCGAGCGGAAGCAGCGTGGTACAATTGGTCAATCACCCTTTACTCAAATCGCCACGAGAAGGCTGGTCATTCGAATCCCTGGAAAGGTGTGTGACGCCATGAGCTATCGTTTCTCTCTTGCCGCCACTGTGTGCGGAGCGATGCTGTTCGCTGGTTCGCCTCTGCTCGCGCAAGTAGCACCGCCCCCCAGCATCGCGCCAGTACCCGCGGACGCTGCCGAAGCGCCGCTGCCCGAGCAGCCGCTGCTCGACATTGCTCAGCAGTACGTGGATGCCTACAACAATCACGACCTGGACCGCATCGTCGAGTTCTATGCACCCGATGCCGACGTCGTGAACGCGAAGGGCGATCACCTCATCGGCCGGGATGAGGTCCGAGCTGCCCTGGAAGAGACTTTTGCGGAAAATCCCAGCATCAAGCTCAGTCTCTCCATTGAATCGGTGCGATTCGTGACCGAGGACGTGGCCGTGGAGCAAGGCGAAGTGATCTCGTTTGCCGATGGTGAACACGCATCCACGAACAGTGTTTACACGATTGTCCATGTCCGGCGTGATGGTCAGTGGCAGGTCGAGTACATCCGGACGATCAAAGACGTTCCCATAACGGGCTATGAGCACCTCAAGCCGTTGGAATGGCTGG
Source organism: Planctomycetota bacterium (assembly GCA_022615465.1). Lineage (GTDB taxonomy): Bacteria > Planctomycetota > Planctomycetia > Pirellulales > Lacipirellulaceae > JAKEGR01. The sequence goes on from JAKEGR010000111.1 coordinate 9,923, forward strand.
TTGGCGATTGGATCGACGAAGGCGCGGATGCTGTCGTTGAAAACAAGTGCCGCTGGAGTGACGATCAATCTTACTTGCTGACCGAATACAGCGTCATCCGCGATGGCGAAGTCCTGCTCAGTGGCAACCAACGCATTGGCTGGGATCCGCAGGCAAACCAGATTCACTCATGGTCGTTCGACGAGGGTGGCAGTGTTAGCGAGGCTACCTGGACGCTGGTTGATGGCCGATGGATCGTGCAGTCCAATGGTGTGTCGGCCGATGGCACCTCGGGCAACATGACGCGCATTCTCGAACCGGATGGGCCAGATCGTTACATCCTCACAATTACCGACCGACTCGTCGGCGAAGAGTCGCTTCCCGAAATCCAAGTGACGCTGGTCCGCAAAGCGGCGGCACCACAGTCCGCGGCCAAGTAACTTCGACCCACTGGCCAAGGGAGACCATGGAGATTTTACGATGCGTATTTTCATTCGTACGTTCACTGGGTTGGTGCTGATTGGCGTGTTCATTGCGTATGGTTCGCTCGAACCATCCTGGGGCCGTGGCGGGGGTGGTGGCGGCGGCGGTCGTGGAGGTGGTGGTGGCGGCATGAGTCGTGGCGGAGGTGGTGGCGGTATGAGTCGTGGCGGAGGAGGCGGCGGTATGAGCCGTGGCGGCAGTAGCATGGGCCGTGCGCCGAGCGTCAGCCGACCGCAGTCTCGACCAAGCACATCGCGTCCAAGTGTTTCGCGCCCTAGTAGTGGCAGCCGCCCACAAGTCAGTCGACCGAGTTCCGGCGCGCGGCCAGGCACCGTGAACTATCAGCGACCAAGCGCTTCGACGCGTCCGGGAGCCAGCCGGCCGTCGATAGCGACCCGGCCGGGCGGGACAACACCGCCCTCGACGCGACCGGCGACCCGTCCGTCCGGCGATCGACCGTCCATCTCCCAACGCCCATCTACGCTTCCTGGAGGTGGTGGTCGGCCAACAACGCTTCCCGCTCGTCCAGGAGGCGGCGATCGCCCAACGACGCTTCCTGGCCGACCTGGCCCTGGTGACCGGCCGAGCCTCGGTGGC
>JAKEGR010000112.1 GCA_022615465.1 Planctomycetota bacterium
CACATGCCGCTTCATCGTCGCCTGCGGCAGATGCTCGCCGGTGAAAACACGCTTCGTGTCTGGGTCCAACTCGACAAAACGCACATGGCGCTGGGCGGCGTAGTTGTGTGTCACTTCCCGGAAGACCGCTGGTGCGTCATCGGCGACCGCCTTGCCACTCGAACCGTAAATCAGCCCGCAGAGGCTCAAACATAGCGTCAGGTAACATTGAGTCTTCATGATGAAGGACAGGTCAGTGAAGCGGCGCAATGATGGCTGCCCGCTTACTTTTTGTATTCGATGAGCAGCACCGGGCCGGGCCAGTTGATCTCGAACATGTGGCCCATAAAAGTTGAGAACGTGGTGATGTCATTGCGCCCCACCTTGAGCATTCCGAGCGGCACCTCGACAGCGTCCTGGTCGTAGTTGTGGAACTCGCCGAAGCGGCTGGCCAGGCGTTCGCCGTTGAGCCGCAGTTCGTGGACGCTGGTGTCCTCCACGTCGCCGCTCCACGTCGAGAGCACCAACCGCGCGAAGGTCGCCCCGGCCAGGTCGCTCTCCTTGAGGGTGAAGCCGCCTTTCGGCGATTCCTTGCCGGCGCGCGACATCCACTTCTCAGGCACCACGTCGCATTTGATCATGCGCACGCCGCGATGGGCGCGCTTTTGCACGACGTTGCCGACGGGCGGCGTGAGAAAGGTCACCCCGGTGGTGTCCGTGATTCGGGCGCGGACGCGGATCGGCGCGGATTGATCAGGCAGCCAGCGCGCATCGTATTTCACGCGCCACGGCGCGCTCGTCACGGTGCCGAGGTGGTGCTGCAACACGCCGTGATGGGTCGAATACTGCCACTCGCGCCAGACGCCGTCGCCATCCCAGTCAAAATCGTCGTATTCGCCGATGAACTCGACGCGCGCGATGGCACCGTTCGGACTGCTGGCGTTCACTTCGAGCCGGAGCGTGTCGCCGAAGGTCGAACCTTCCTTGGGCGAGATAAATTCGCCAGCCGGGTGCGGCTTCTTCGCGGCATCGTAAAACACGCGCGCCGTGAAGTCGTAGATCCAGTAGAAGCCCCAGTCGTTGGCGAAGGCGACCTGCTTGCCGGCGGTGAAGCGGAATACGTTCTCGCCATTGACCAGTTGCGCGAGCGGGATGGGCGCGGCGTTGTTGCCCAGCAGCACGCGGTAAAACCGCTGCGGCTCCACCTTCGTGCCCACCGGCTGCGGCAGATCAATCCAGCCGTGGTCGTTGACGCGGAAGCGCTGGCCGGCGGTGCCAATGTGCCCGCCCCAATACTCGGCGCTCAACTCCGCGCGCGTCGCGCCGGCAAGATCGAGCGTGAGCGGCTTGGGCACATGGCGCTTCATCGTGGCCATGCCGGCGTGCTCGCCGGTGAAGACGCGCTTGGTGTCGGGATCGAGTTCCGCAAAGTGCGTCGTACTGGGGGCGCCATAGGTGTAGGTCGTCTCGCGGAAGACTTCTTTTCCCTGCGTGACGGCGACTTCTGTCGCGAGGGCGAGCGCGAGAATCAAGAGGCGGCTTTGGTGCGATGGCATTGAGAGATGGTCTTTCATGATTGTTGTCGGATGCTTGTCCTTGATTGGCAGTGGTTTTACTTGGTGGGCTTTGCCGCAGGCTGGTTCAGCAGGACATCCAGCCGAGGCGCATTGTGATGGTAGGGTTTCATCAGGATGTCCAGACGGCCATCGCCGTTGAGGTCGGCCAGCTTGCCTTCGTGAATCCCCTGGCCGACGGAGGCAACGGTCTCCTTGAAACCGCCCTTGCTGTCGCCGAAATAGATAAAAGTCCGGGCCTTGTCGCCGGCGCCGGGGCTGCCCATTTCGCCGAGCATGATGTCGAGGTTGCCGTCGCCATCCACGTCGCGCACTTCACAGGTGTGCCCGTGGATGATGGCGCGCAGCGTGTGGCCGACCCACTGGCCATCCTTCCATTCAAACCACTTGGCCTCGCCGTCGTAATCACCCGGACTGAAGACGAGTTCCGCCCAGCCGCCCTTGACCAATTGGCCGGCGGCGCACTGGGTAAAGCGCAACGCATTGTCCACGACGAGGGCTTCAAACTCCGTGCCACCTCTGTGTTTGAACCAGCGTCCGCCGCCCACGAGATCCACCTTGCCGTCGCCATCCACGTCGGTCGGGATCGAGGGAAAGCCTTCGAGTTCCTCGCCGGCATCCCACGAGTGAATCACCTTGTATTCCCATGGCGTCTCCGATTTGGGATTGGCCGGGATTTCAAACCAGAGCAGTTGTTTCGCTTTCTGGTTCCACGAGACCAGTTCGGGTTTCCCGTCGCCGTCGTAGTCGCCGATGGTCTGGTCGTGATGCTTGCGGTCACCGGAGTTCTTGATGAGATAGCGCTTCCAGGGTTTGCTGAAATCGGGATACGGATTTTCCCACCACCACATCTGGTTGCCGGTGCCGTCATTGCCAAGGATAAGGTCCAGGTCGCCATCCCCATCAATGTCGCAAGCGTCACCGCCGGCCTCCGGCCTCAGCGGCGTGTCGTCAATGACGAATCGGTTCCAGCCTTTGCCGTTCCATTTGTACCAGACGACGGAGGGCGCCTTGGTGCGCTCGCCGATGGCGAAGTCGGCAAGGCCATCCTTGTCGAAGTCCGCGACCACGTTGCACGTCTGCTGGTCGCCTACGTTGGGCGCCGGCAGATCGCCGGTGGTGCTGCTTTTGCGCTGCCATTGAATATCGCCCGCGCGAGCCAGGCAGGCACAGGTGAGGAGCGCCAGGATGGGAGAAACTGCGCACGCGATGGGCGTGGCAGGCAACAGAAATGTCGTTTTCATAGTGTGTGGATTGAGGGTTTGGATGTTGTCGAACATGTTTCGCTGGAACGCAACTCAGGGTTCACTTCTTGCCATTGTCATTCCGCCAGACGTGAAGGTCTTTGAAACCAAAGTAGGCGATGCTCACAAGGTCCAGGTCGCCGTCGCCGTCGAGGTCCACGGTCAGCGCGCCCTTGTGACTTTCCTTGCCCTGGTCAATGAGATGTTCCTTCCAGGACTTGCCGCCGCCGATGTTCTTATAAATGACGAGGCGGAGTTGGTCCTTGGTTTCACCGATGACGATGTCCGGCATGCCGTCGTGATTCAGGTCGGCGACCGAGAGGCTGTCGAGGCCGTTGTAACCTTGGGCGATTTCGTGCCGTAGCCAAGCGCCATTGACCAGGTCGGCGGGCGCCTCGAACCACCAGAGGTGGCTGTCCTTGGCTTCCGAGTCGGTGGCGACCACATCGAGTCGGCCATCGCCGTTCACGTCGGCCACTTCCATCATCTTCGCCATGTTGGTGGTGGTGCCGATGGAGTGCTTGGTCCAGTTGGTGGAACCGTCGCCCGGATTGCGCCACCAATCCACCTGCGGTGAACGCACTCCCGCTGCGAGGGCAAGGTCGGGATGGCCGTCGCGGTCCAGGTCGCCCAAACCGATGCCTTTTTGCTCGTCCTTGTCGGTAATCGTGATCTTCTGGATAGGCCAGTTGCCAGCCTCGGGTTGATCGCGAATCTGGAGCAGGAACGTGCCGCCGCCGCCGGAGAGGAGAAGGTCCGGGCGTTTGTTGCCAGGAATGATATAGGCTGGGCGGATCATGCGGCCGTTGCCGTGCTTCACGGGCGACATCTGGCCGACGATTTTGGCCTTCCAAGTGTCGCCTTGCGGGTCGTTGGCATGCAACCAGACGACGTTCGGCAAAGCCTCTGCCAGAATGTCGCGCGCGGGGCCTTGGCCGGTGACACTAAAGAGCAAGCCGGCATCGAGTGGTTTGCCAGTTTCGGGGTCATTGGGCAAGGTGACACGCGGCCAAGGTGTCTTCGTCATGTCACCACCAGGGTTGCGATAGAAGTAGCGGCCCGACGCGATGTCCGCGAAGCCATCGCCGTTGAGGTCGCCAAAGCTGATGCCGAAGTCGCCCGCCTTCTTGCCGGCAGCAGGGGCACGGTCTGCATCGGCATGGATGTAAGTCCATCGGTCAAGGCCAATGGGAACGCGCGCTGCGGGGTCAGCGGCTTGCGAGGACATAAGGTTCGCGCCCAACACGAGCGCGCCAAGGGTAAATGAGAGAATCGGTTTCATGGATTTGTGGTTGTAAGTTTCGGTTTGCCGGGCTGGTTGAGCCAGATCTCCACGCTGGGTGCCTGCCAGAGCCACGGTTTGTTCACGATGTCGAGCCGGCCATCGCCGTTCATGTCGGCCAATTTGGCTTCGTGAAAATTGATGCCGGTGGCCAGCACGTGCTTGGTGAAATGCCCCTGGCCGTCGCCGTAGAAAATCCATGCCTGAGCCTGCGTGTTATCCACGGCTTTGCTCCACTGAGCCATCTCGCCGCAGAGAACATCGAGATGCCCGTCGCCGTTGAGGTCGGCGATTTACAGGCTGTGACCGTGGTTAACCGGCTGATCGAGCAGTTCGTGACTGGTCCACGCTGCGGATTCTTTCGGGTCGCCCACACACTCATGGGAACCTCCGAAAACTACACTCATAGGAACTCATACTCATAGGAAGAATGATTCCTCTCACAGCCCTGCGGAAATACGGAAATAGGGGACAGTCACCTGTTTTTTGGGTTGACGCGGATACGCCGAATGAGGATAATGGGGAAATGCCGCGAGTTGCTCGAATCGTGATACCCAACTGCCCGCACCACGTCACTCAGCGTGGGAACAACCGCCAAGACGTGTTCTTCGTAGACGATGACCGCGTGACGTA
>JAKEGR010000113.1 GCA_022615465.1 Planctomycetota bacterium
CGAAGAAATCGACGGCCGTCGCCCGCATGTGGTCGTAGATCGTCTGCTGCGTGACGTTCGCATAACCAACAAATTGCATCGCTTCCCTGATCAGCACGCTGGCCCCGGCCACATAAGGCGCGGCCATGCTCGTGCCGGATTTGCTCGCAAAATCGTCCGCGGCTCCGTTGTGGTTCCCAACATAATCGGGAACCGTGCTCATGATGGTTCGGCCGGGAGCCGCAATCGCGGTCGTGTGCCGTTGGCTGAAAGCACTCATCGTGCCGGTGTCTTCGACACTCATCACAGGCACCACGTAGGGGCTTGCGGCCGGGTAGCTGAGGCCCGGGGTGTTGTAGCTCGAAAAGCTGTTGCCGGCCGAAACCGAGATGAAGATACCGTCGGCCTTGAGTTGGGAGAAATTGTCTTCCAGCGACGACCAGGATGGCACGGTGGTGGAGTTCCACGTGCTGCCGATTGACAGGTTTATCGCGGTGATCGGGTTTTCGAACGAGTCACGATTCGTGTGGACCCACTCCAACGCGCGCTCGACCCAACTGAAGTAGCCGTTCCCCGCGTCATTGAACACCCGCAAACCGACGAGATCGACCCCAGGCGCAACGCCGTAATGGTTGTTTGCCCCGTTGGGGTCGCCGCCGATGATTCCGGCCACGTGGGTGCCATGCGAACCCGCGGTTCCATCATCGTACGGGTCCGCGTCGTTCTCCTCCGTGAAGTCCCAGCCACCCACGACGCGATAATCCGGCCCTAGCCCGCCGCCCAGGGCAAAATGATCCCAGGCGATCCCGCTGTCGATAACCGCCACCGTCTGTCCCAAGCCGCGGAAACCATAGTCGGTGCGAGCCTGCGTCAGGCCGGTGAGGTTGTGCGCGTCCGCCAGGTGTTGTTCGATCTGGTCGAGAGTTTGCAGTGGATCGTACTCCACGGATCGATCAAGCCAGAAGTCCGGCGGTAGCTCAACGTGCTGCACCAACTCCGGCGGTGCGTTGTCCACCACGGCATGTTGTTCGATCGGCATCTCGCCGTATATGAGCTGCGGAACCGATCCACCCAGCAGTTGACTGACTGGGTCCGCCGACATGACCATTCGATTTTCCAGGCATTCGATCGAAGCGTTCCGCGTTCGACGACGACGTGGGCCAGCCATTTCCCTACCATTCCCCTCGTCGACCAATCGTTCTGCCACCTTGCAGCGCGCGGTGCGTCGGTGCCTGGCAGATTCGACAAGTTCGACAAGCTAGATGAGTTATTTGAAAAGACGTTCGATTCGGCCGCTGGGGGAATCGGCCGCATCGCGAAAAGTGGAATCACTTCCAGGGAGGCGGCATCCCGATTGCCTCCACAGTTCAAGCCTAGTTCAGGAAACTTCGCGGCGGGGAGAAAGGGTTGGGCATGTGCCTGTGTTTTCACTCACCAGCGTGTTGACCGTTGGCATCACGGGCGGGGTCGCGTGTGCGAAAAGCAACACCCACCTTGCCTTTGTCCGCGCCGACCGATATTCTCGGCGCATGCAGATCAGACATTCGAGCCTGAAGAAAACCGCGTCCTGTCAGGTCTGACCACCCGATCGGCACCCATGCGAACGCTCATCCAAAACGCCCGCGTCGTGCTGCCCGACACCATCGAACGGGTGTCTGTTCTGATCGGCGGTACGCAGATTGCCGACGTGGATCCGGCGCCGCACCTCCGCGTTGACGAAGTGATTGACGCAACGGGCCTCCACTTACTTCCTGGCCTGATCGACGACCAGGTCCACTTCCGCGAACCGGGCCTCACGCCCAAAGAAGACCTTGCAAGCGGCAGCCGGGCATGTGCCAAAGGCGGCATCACGACATTTCTCGAAATGCCCAACACGTTGCCGGCCACGACTACGCAGGCTCGGCTCGAGGAAAAGCTCGCCCTCGCGGCCCGGAAATCGCTCGTTAATTACGGCTTCTACGTCGGCGCGACAACCGGCAACCTCGACGAACTGCGGCGCGCTCATCGCACACCAGGCATCAAGATCTTTATTGGCTCAAGCACGGGCGACTTGCTAGTCGACGACCAAGGTACGCTCGAGCGCATCTTCGCGGAAACAACGCTGCCGATCACTGCTCACTGCGAAGACGAGACCACCGTGCGAGCCAACATCGCCCGCTTTGCCGGCACGCACGACGTCGCCGATCACTCGCGCATCCGCGACCACCAGGCGGCCCTGATCGCTACGCGCCGCGCGATCGACCTCGCCTTGCGCCATCACCACCGCTTCCATGTCTTGCACGTCTCCACGGCTGCCGAGGCCGAGTTGCTCGTCGACCACCGCCAACTCATTACCGCCGAAGCCTGCCCGCATCATTTGCTGCTCAATGTGGGCGATTATCCCCGGCTTGGCACCCTCGCGCAAATGAATCCCTCGCTGAAAACGCCTGACGACAACCGACATCTGTGGCAAGCACTGCGCGATGGCCGGCTGCAAGTCGTTGCCACGGATCATGCCCCCCACACGCTCGAAGAGAAACGGCTTTTGTACCCAGCCTCGCCATCCGGCTTGCCAGCAGTCGAGAATTCGCTGGCGCTCATGCTTAACGAAGTCCACCACGGCCGCTGCACGCTCCAGCAAGTCGTCCGCTGGATGTGCGACGCTCCGGCCCGCGTCTGGGATCTCGTCGGCAAGGGCCGCATTGCGGTTGGTTACGACGCGGACCTGGTGCTTGTTGATCTCGAGCGGACCTCCGAAGTTCGCAACGAAGAGCAGGTCACGAAGTGTGGCTGGAGTCCGTGGCACGGAGTGCGGCTCACCGGCTGGCCAATCCGCACCTGGGTGCTGGGCCGCGAGGTCTACCGCGATGGCGGCTTCGCCCCCGCCGCCCGCAGTCAGGAAGCCCAATTTGACCATGCCCGCGGCGGCTACTGGGCCACCGCGTCGCGTGAAGCGTAAACCGCTACGAACGTGCTTGAAGAATGAGGTGTGGGAATAAGCTGGCCTTCCTCTTTGAGGCCCTCAATAAGAAATTACTCCTCAAGACCGGCCTGCTTCGGAATGCTGTTGTCCTCTGTGCCAAAATAGCTGAGACAGCCTCCTCCTTATCCCCGCGCGAGCGCGTCGGTCTGCTTCACGAAGTCGTCGCCGTGCCATTCGGCGTCGGTCTTGACGACTTTTTTCTGCTCGGCCTCGACCTTTTTTACGGCACGGGCCTCAGTTTGCCGCCGCACCAGATCGGCATGGGTCGTGAAGAACTGCACGCTGTGGCCCCGGAAATCCTCAACTCGTGCAAATGCGTGTCGTTCCATGAACGCCAGGAGTTGTTCCTGCATCGGCTTCACGATGCCGTAGCCAGATTTCATTACGGCAGTGCAGACCTGCACCGTGTCGCAGCCGAGCAGGATGAATTGGGCTGCGTCGTTGCCCGTCTCGATGCCGCCGACGCCGCTCAGGGTCCGGTCGGGAAACTCGTGCTTAATGACCGTGGCGATCTCCAGGCACATCCGCAGGGCGATCGGCATCACCGCCTGGCTGGAGTAGCCGCCCAGTGTCGTGTAACCCTCGACGGTCGGCTCTGGCCGCAGCGTTTCCAGATCGACGCCGATCACGCTGCGAATTGTGTTGATCGCGCTGATGCCGTCGCAGCCTGCCCGCAGCGATGCCCGGCTGGGGTCTTCAATGTGTGTGATGTTCGGCGTCATTTTGGCCCACACCGGCCGCTTGGCGACCTCCTTCACCCAGCCGCACACCTCCTCCAGGATGTCCGGATTCTCCCCCATCGCCGAGCCCATCTTCCGCTCGGGCAGCCCATGAGGGCAGGACATGTTGAGTTCGAACGCATCGACGCCCGCCTCCTGGCACCGGTGGACGATTTCGTGCCAAGCGTCGCGGTGGTATTCCTCCATGATCGACGCAATGAGGATGCGATCCGGGTATTGATCCTTGACCTTTTTGAATTCGTCGATCCAGGTCGCGAACGGGCGATCCGAGATAAGCTCGATATTCTCCCATCCATAGATTTCGCCCGACTTGCGGCTCCGCAATCGCGCATACCGCGGCTGAACGTTGATCACCTTCGACGCGTCGAGGCTCACCGTCTTGCAGATAACAGCCCCCCAGCCTTCGTCGAACGCCTTGCCAATGACGTTGGCGTTCGTCCCCGGCGGGCCGGAGGCAATGACAAAAGGATTGGGCAGCTTCAGTCCGTTGACGGTGGTTTCGAGCGTGGCCATGACAGTCGGGTTCGATTACGAATCGTTTCACTTGGATAGTAAGCAGGTGGCAACAGAGAAAACGAAGTAGGGTTGGTTGGTGCAACTCGAAGTAGGAACGCAGGACGATGGTTGCTCCCTCTCCCACTGGGAGAGGGCTGGGGTGAGGGTGGTTCACTCAGCGGCCATCACCCTAACCCGAAGGGCGAGTGGATGGCCCAAAACTTTTCACGGTTTCACTTAGCTTGTCGCCGTCCCCACATAATCGGAAACGGTTCTTGCAGGCGGAATCGGCAATCCCTCCTTGCGTAAGCCTTCCTGCTTGTTTCAGTATACTATTGAGCGTCCCTGGGAGGCACCTCGATCTTTTTCACCAAATCGTGGTAGTTCAAGACCAGACCCCTCGAAAGCAACGATCCGGTATCGAATCTGCCGAAATGGTATAATGGACTCCGGTTCCCGGATCGGGTCGTTTCAATGCCAGAATACGATGGAATAATGGCTCTCGAACGTATGGAGCGGGCCGTGTTGAAGGTCAAGGATCGGTTGCTGCGCGCGGCGGCGGCTTTGGAGGCGGCCGGCGTACCGTATGTCGTCGTGGGCGGCAATGCAGTCGGCGCTTGGATTGAGCAGATTGACGAGCGGGCGGTGCGTGCAACTCAAGATGTCGATTTGGCAATTCGCCGCGGCGATCTGGGAGCCGCGAAAGTTGCGATGGGAGACGCGGGCTTTACTTATCGGCATATTGCTGGCGTCGATATGTTCCTGGATGGACCCGACGCGACGCCACGTGATGCGGTATACCTGGTCTTCTGCGGAGAGAAGGTCCAGGAAC
>JAKEGR010000114.1 GCA_022615465.1 Planctomycetota bacterium
CTGCCGCCAAGGTGAAATTCGAGTAATTGGAAATGAAGTGCCAAAAATGTGACAAGCCGGCGACGTTCCATATTACGGACTTGATCGACGGCAAACCGAATGAACTTCACTTGTGCGAGGAGTGTGCGCACAAGTTCTTGGCGCCGTCTTCCGACGAAGCGGCCGACGTATTGCCTGCCATGGCGGGGTTGCTGGCCCAACACCTGGCCGTTGGCGAAACCGCCGAGGAGTTGGCTCGTCTCGATCAGGTTTCTTGCCCCGTGTGTGGAATTACGTTTCTGGAGTTCCGCAAACAGGGCCGGCTTGGCTGCCCGCACGATTATGTTTGCTTCGCAGACGAACTGGAGCCGCTGCTGGCAAACATTCATGGCGAGACACGCCACGTCGGTAAAGTGCCAAAGTTCTGCGCCCGCGGCGCGGAGCAGCAAACGCAATTGATCCGCTTGCGGCGCGAAATGAAAGAAGCGGTTGCGACGGAGGATTATGAGCGGGCCTCCACGATCCGAGACGAAATTCGCAAAATTGAGCAAGATCGCGAGTCGGCACGCCACTAAGCAGGGACGAGAAATAATGGTTGCTCCCTCGCCCGCAGGGAGAGGGCGGGGTGAGGGAACAAGCAAATACCGAAGTTATTTTTCCCGTGATCATAAACTAACGACAATGAGTTACTCCGACATGGACCTGCAAGCACTGGCCGAAACGAGCGGCGAATGGCTCCGTGGCTCCGGTCCTGAATCGGACATCGTCATCAGCAGCCGCATCCGCCTGGCGCGCAACCTGGCCGACTTTCCGTTTATCGCCCGAGCGACTGAAGCCGATCGGGCGGAGATTGGCCGTATCTTGCGCGGCCGAATCGAAACACTGCACGAAGTCGGCCAGTTCACTGGCAAGCTGATCTATGTCGACGTCAGCGCGCTGGAAGCAGTCGATCGACAATTCCTGGTTGAACGCCAGCTTATCAGCCGGGAACATGCCGAGGCGGAAGGCGCCCGCGCCGTGGTCATCGATCCGCGCGAGCAGGTCAGCGTGATGATCAATGAGGAAGATCATCTGCGGATCCAGGTACTGAAGAGCGGCCTGGATCTCGCCGCTGCTTGGGAGGAAATCAATCACCTCGATGACTTGATCGAAGCACGAGTCACCTACGCCTACAACGACCAGTTTGGGTATTTGACCGCCTGCCCGACGAACGTCGGCACGGGTGCTCGCCTGAGTGTGATGATGCACCTGCCCGCCTTGGTGATCACCCGCCAGATCGACAAGGTCTTCCGCAGCCTGCAAAAAATCAACCTCGCCGTTCGCGGGCTGTACGGCGAAGGCTCGCAGGCCATGGGCGACTTCTATCAGGTGAGCAACCAGATCACCCTCGGGCAAACCGAGGAAGATCTCACCAAGAAAGTGTCCGACGTGGTGCCCGTGCTGATCGACTACGAGCGGCAGGCCCGCGAGTTTCTGATCCGCGAGAGCCAGGAGACGCTGCACGATCGGGTAAGCCGGGCCTATGGCATCCTCCGCACGGCCCAGACCATCAGTTCCGAGGAGACCATGCACCTGCTCTCCAGCCTGCGGATGGGGGTCAATCTCGGGCTGATTCACGACGTGGCGATTCCGACGGTCAATAAACTATTCGTCCACACGCAGCCAGCCCATTTGCAGAAGCTCACGGGCATGGACCTCGACTCATCGGATCGCAACATCGAACGGGCCGCCTATCTGAGGCGGCATCTCAGCGGCGAGGTACCCAAGGCCGGCCAGAATTGAATGAGCGGTTACGGAACGGCATGGAGGCACGTTCCGTTCCCTACAGGTGTTCCGTAATCCTCTGTAGGGAACGCCGTCCCTGGCGTTCCGTTGCCCGCGAATGGGAGCACTGTCATCCCTGCTCCTGCTGACCCATCAGCGTCAATTAGTGGAATTAGTGTTCCCCCCTTGCCTTTCCAATTCCAACATCGTTGTGCCGTTGTGCCGTCGTGGTTTTTTTGTGTCTTGTTGTACGCGGGTCTCCCGGCCCCGCACATCCATGCCCGTCAATCCCGCATTCTTGGACACCCACAATCTCGGAAGTTTCTTGTGGTAATTGTGCCAACACCTGTGCTACGCTGCCTCCTGAAATGACCGTCGGGCGTGGCTGCGGAAGAGCGCTCTCCCGGAAACGCGTCGCAACTTTCAGTCTCGCGCTTGCACAGGTCCGCAGAGGACCTTCCTCCTGACGTGAGGCAGCTCCGCGACGCCGTCCTCCGGGCCTATGGTTACGCACAGGGCGCCAAGCCGGACGGGTGGGAATCGGCTCGTACTTCGTTGCCAGCGGCGATGCAAGTTGCCGCTCGTGCGCGCCAGGCGAGCCTCGGCCCGATGGGCCCATCATTTTTTTCTACGGCCGCGCTCCGCGCGCGTGCCGTGACCGTCAGCCAAACCCAATGGAAAGCGAGGCAAGCGTATCGAAGAGTCACGCAGTCAAGGATAACTGGCACGCTTCGCATGCCGTTGGTCCGCTCGCAAGTGGTGCGGCTGGTCCTTCAGTCCTCCGCGCGGCTGCCATCGCCGCACATACGAACAATCCGCGGATCGAACTGCGCGACGATCTCGACCAGGTCTTGCTGCGCGGCCATCACCGCGCGGATGTCCTTGTAGACGCCGGGCACTTCGTCCGAACCGGCGGCCAAGACATGCACGCCACGCGCTTCCAGTTCTTTGCGAACAACTTGAAAACGGAACGTATTGTTCGCTTTTTTTCGAGACATGCACCGCCCAGCTCCATGGGCCGCCGAGGCAAGGCTCTGCGGGTTGCCCAGGCCGCGAACGACAAATGCCGGATCCGCCATTGTGCCGGGAATCACGCCCAACACACCTGGGCCAGCCGGCGTCGCCCCTTTGCGGTGGACGATCAGTTCGCGCCCTTCGTGCCATTCCTTCCAAGCAAAATTGTGATGGTTCTCAACGCCGGCAATCACTTTCGTGCCCAGCAACTTGGCGACGAGCCGATGGATGACCGCGTGGTTTGCCGCTGCGTACTCACCCATGAGATTCATCGCTTGCCAGTATTCCTGGCCAGCCTGGCTGTCGAGGCTCAGCCACGCCAGCCGGCCAAAGTCCTTGAATCGCCGGGGAAGCGACGTCTGAGCAATTCGGCTGTAGGTATCGCAGACAGAAGCCCCAACGCCACGGCTGCCGCTGTGAGTCAGCAGGGCGACGTACTGACCTGCCGCCAGGCCAAGCTGTTTTTCTTCCTGCGTCAGAGTGAGGATGCCAAACTCGGCAAAGTGATTTCCAGAGCCGCTCGTGCCCAACTGCTTCCAGGCGGTGTCCTTCCGCTCGCGGGTGATTCGCGTGATGTTCCAGTCCTGGTCCATGACTGGGTGCGATTGGGCCGGCTTATGTTCAACTCCAACGCCGAACCGCGTGCCGCCCAGAAGTGCTTCCTTGTAGTGGTTCAATTCGTTGGTGAGCGATTCCACCGGCCGGTCGAAGACGGAGAGTTTCATCCGGCAGGCGATATCGACGCCAACCGCATACGGAATGACCGCGTTCTCACAGGCCAACACGCCGCCAATCGGCAGGCCGTAGCCGACATGGGCATCCGGCATCAAAGCGGCCGCAATGGCCCCAGGCACCTGGCAGGCGGCCCGCATCTGAGCGTGGGCGGCCGTGTCGATGTCGTCGCCCCATGTGCGGTAAGCAATCGCCTCGTGGGCCAGCGGAGCATCCTGGGCCAGGAGTTCCCGGGCCAGCTCTCCCCAAATGGGGTCGGTTTCAAACGCTCGTGGATTCTGGACCACGGCGGCGACGAGTTGGCGGGCCCGCTTCCCTTTCAGACCCATGCCGGTGCCTTGATCCGCGGCTTTCGCGAGGGCCTGAATGGCCGACTTCGCGCAGTCGGGAGGTACACCAAGTTTTTGAAGTTGTTTACGGTTCAACGCAGGCACGAATGGATTCGAGGGCAGCAGCGACCTGACTTGCGGCATTTCCAGGCCGATCGTTATTGAGGACATCAACGCGAAATTGCAGCACAATGTCCGCACGTGGTTCAGAACGTTCTTGCCTTCCAATAACCTGGACGCCGTCGCCCGTGTGCGACCGCGATAACCTCGGCGGCCGCCTCACTCGGCCGATGGTAAACGACAAGGTATGGGAATCGTCGCAACAGGTAACATCGCGTTCCGTGCAAGTACGGCGCACCACAGTCTGGATCGGTTTGAATGTCCGCCACGGCCGCATCCAACTCCTCGCGAAACCGCGCGGCCGCAATCGAGCTTCGTTCGGCATACCAGCGATGGGCGGCCTCTGCTTCGTCACTCGCCGCCGGATGGAAATCGATCACCACAGCGGTTATCCTGCGTTCTTGCTAAGCCGACGACGGACTTCCGCCCAGGGGACCGGCTTTACGGATCCGCTATTCAGTTCCTCCAGACGGCGGGCAATTTCGTCGCCCCACGCCTGTTGGGAATCCGCATCGGGTTCTTCATCCAAGCTGCCCAGCAGCAAGCCGGCCAGTTCTGCGCGGTCTTGGTCGTTAAGCTGCAGGGCGCTGTTGAACAATTGTTGCACGTCGTTGCTCATGACCGATTCTCCTTGAATTGCCTGGATGATTTCTTTGGATGCCCGTGCAAATAATGATATTCTACCGTCCCACGGCGGCAATGCGAATTGCAGGAGGCTTGGAGTGAACGAGCGGAATTGGCCGCCATTTCCCAAACCAAACCGTTGTTATTGCCGGTTGGAAGTGGGAAAATGGCCTCCAACTTGAAAAGGACATTACCGACGCCCCTTTTTTC
>JAKEGR010000115.1 GCA_022615465.1 Planctomycetota bacterium
GCCAGAATACTACGAGTTGCGTTTCACTGTCGCTGAACTTCGGCGGTGGATTGCCGCGACTCGGCCGCCGAAGCGTCGATAAACACATCGAGTTGCTGCCCAACAAAAAGCCGCCGCTCGCCGGCATCGATCGCGTAAATCACTTGCAGCACCCGCACATCGACTCGTTCCGTGTTGTCACCCGTAAGCGATTTCTTGGGCACGACGTACGGCTCGATCCGCACAAACCGCAGCGGAAACGAATTGTCCGGCTGCCCCTTGAGGGTTGCCCGTGCCGGTGCTTCCGGCACAAACCGCGGGATGTCGTATTCATCGATATCCACGCGCACGTGCAGTTGCGTCACGTTGCCCAGCACGACCAGCGCCTGACTGGGCGGCGTGCCGACGAACTCGCCCGGCCGCACGTTCACCTGCAACACATCGCCATCGACCAACGCACGAACGACCAGTCTCTCCAGTTCGATTTCGGTTTGCTTGACTTGCGCCTGCGCCTGCTCGACCGCCGCCTGCTCCACGCGCTGGTCGTACTCCCAGGCGCCCGCCTTGAGCAGATCGAGGTTGGCGGTCGCCCGGTTAAAACGCTCGCGGGCCTGGAACGCGAGCAGCTTTCGCCCGGCAAACTCCTCCTCGGGCATCGCTCCCTGCATGACGAGCTTTTCGCCGCGAGCCCATTGTTGTTTGAGGTTATCGTAGTCCGCCTCGGCTTCCCGCATGGCCGCCTCCGCCGGGGGCAGCTCCTCGGGCCGGGGCATCGCCGCCAGACGTTCCAGGCTGGCGGTCGCATCGGCGCGCATCGCCTGGCGGACGGTCAACTCCGCCTGTAATTTCCGATCATCGAGCCGGAACAACGGATCTCCTGCTTGGACCCGCTGCCCAACCCTCGCCAAGACCTCCACGACGACGCCAGGCACCGGCGAGCCGATCGAGATATTCTCGGTCTGCGGTTCGATCATCCCCACCCCCGCCACCGTGTTTGGAAACGGACTGGTAGCTGGCTGGATTGGCGGTGGCAGTTCAGGAAACTGATTCCTGCTCTTTGCCAGGTGACTCACCGCGAAGGCAATCAATACTACCGCCAGGAGGGGCAATCCAAACTTGGTAATCATCTCAATGTCTCTCAATCATGAGGCGTGTGGCGCTCTCATCCAACCAATGTCGCTGGCCGATCTCCGGTTCGTTGCGATCGCTCCACGGAGACAATCCGGCCATCGTCCATGCGGGCCATCGTGTCGGCAAACTCAAAGATGCGGTTGTCGTGCGTGACGATGATCACTGCCCGGTCGAACTCAATCGCAATGCCGCGCAGCAATTCCAGGATCGTGTGACCGGTCTTGGCATCGACTGATGAGGTCGGTTCATCGCACACCAATAAGTGCGGATGATGAATCAGGGCACGGGCAATGGCGACGCGCTGCTGCTGACCGCCTGAGAGATTGCCCGGCAGGCTGTTCACTCGATCGGCCATGCCCATCTTCGCGAGCAGTTCGCTGGCGGCCGCCAACGCCCGGCGTTTCGACCACCCCTGAATCACCCGTGGTACGGCTGCGTTCTCAGCGGCCGTGAGCGCCGGCAGCAGATTGAATTGCTGGAACACAAAGCCGACATTGTCGCGACGAAACAGCGTGCGTCGCCAGGAGGAAAGCTCCGTCAGGTCGGCGCCCAAGGCGACAATGCGGCCACTGGTGGGACGCAAGATGCCCGCCAGCACCGACAGGAGCGTCGTCTTGCCGCAACCGCTCGGCCCCACCAGCATGGTCAACTCCCCCGCATACACATCAAGCTCCACGCCGCGCAGCGCGTGGACCTGCGAGTTGCCGCTGCCGTAGATTTTTACGACGCCGTGGCACGTCACCAGCGGATTTTCACCGAGCATCGCCATCCACATTACCCTTGAAATACCACCGCCGGCTCGACCACCATCACGCGTCGCAGGCTAAGCAAGCTGGAAAGGCAACTGATCACCACGACGGCCAAGGCCGTGCCGACAAGCACCTCCGAAGGCATGTAAAACGCCAGCCGCGAGGTCGGGGCATTGGCAACCGTGCCAAACCACGCCGCCGCGCCAATCCCCAAGCCAAAACCGATGAAGCTGACCAGGGTTGTCTGCAACAGAATCATGCCGGCCAAGGTCCAATTCCCGGCACCCATCGCCTTGAGCGTCCCATATTGCTTGATGTTCTCGATGGTAAACAAATAGAACGTCTGGGCCGCGATCGCCGTACCGACGATGAACCCCAGCGCCATGGTGATGCCGAAATTAAAGGGGATGCCGGTCTTCCGGAAAAAATACTTCATCGTCGTCCATTCGAATTGCCTGCCCGTGATAGCGCGCAGGCCAGTTTGTTTCTCAATCCGTTGGCAGACTTCCTCGATGTTCTGGCCGCGTACCGCGTTGGCCAGCACAAACGACAGAACCTTCCGTTGGGGTGGCACGAATTCGAGGGCCTGCGTGTACCGCGTATACACGACCGGAAACGTCTGGAACGTGCGGCTCACCTTGCAGATGCCAACAATCTCCGCCTCGTGGTCGTTCATCTCGAAGCGTTTTCCAGCCCGTGGCTCCTCCTTCGGCCAGAGGAGCTTGTAGCCCTCGATGTCCA
>JAKEGR010000116.1 GCA_022615465.1 Planctomycetota bacterium
GTGTGGAATTTTTCGAGGGCGCCACCAAATCGTAGATTGCGCCAAAATCGTGCATGGTGGCTGATTTGCCGCCGTATATCTGTACTTCCAGTGACGTGTTGACCGGATCGGTCAGATTGCCACAGCGGAGGAAAATTCCCGAATTGCACTCAGGCCCGTTCATCTTGACATCGCACTTGAGGACGAAATCACCAAACGGTTTGTCGTAGACGAGCAGGTAGCCGCCCGAACTGTGTGGATTGATTGCCCCATCTTCGATCTTCGCGGCCACGGGACGATCATTGTTGTTTTTCCAGCCGGTGAGGTCATGGCCGTTGAAAAGGACCGTCCATCCCCGTGCTTTTTCGATCTCGCTGAGTTCGTTATCGGCGGCATGAGCGGTTGGCCCAATGAACGCTACCACAACAAGCAATGCTTGAGTGACGACAAAAAATGGAATCGTTCGGTCGTGTGAATTACAAGACATCATGGCTGCCTTCCTTTTCGGTTGAGTGTGGTTGCGCACGCCCCCGCGACGGTGCAGGTGGTACAGGCCTCGCAGCCTCCCTGTCCTTTGGCTTCCGCGGTGCCACAGCCGGGGCCGCAGCCCGCGAGAAGCGTTTCGGTGAATTTGCCGAATTGAACCTTGGCTTCATAGGCCTCGGCAAGCTGAGCCGTGTACGACTCCAATTCCGGCGTCACATCGCCCAGAAAATAGAAGTAGAGGCCCTGGCCATCGAACAGGTGCTCGACGTCGATCAGCACGGCGTGTACGCCGTGCTCGGCCAGGAGCGTGGCACACGCCTGGTACGCATCCTGCCGATGCTTTTCCAATCGGGCGACGAGCAGCTCGTCTTCGAGCGTCATGCCGCGGAGGATTTCGCCGTTGGTCCGATCAGCATCGAAATCGTTGTTGGGCTGGGTCAGAATTTCACCGATCTCTAATCCGCGCCACGTCCGCACAATCACCCGGCTGCGCCGCGGATAGCGAACCGCATCGGCCGCGGTGAAGCGGCCGACCTGGCCCAAGATGCCGACGCGAACGAGGTGGTGGGGCATGAGAGGAACTTGCAGGTCAAATGACAGGGAGCTGAACGTTCGTGCATACTATTCTGATGGCTGGGCCGGCAAATGCCAAGTCATTTTTGGCCTGCGTCCAGCGAAAGGGACCAGGTGGGCGAATCCCCTCTTGCGTGTTGTGGCTTGACCGGGATACTACGGTACGGTCCTGCCAGACCACAAACTGGCTTGACGCGGGTGCCGCTGGCCATAGCAGCCCGTTGAAAAAGGGGACGGGCACGACGCGCGACCACGCCAAACTGAGGTGAATTCCTTTGAGGAGACAGTAGTGAAAGAGTCATCAGTGCTTGAGAATTCAGTTATGGCGATTGCCGCACGCGAGGAGTCGGTGAGCCGGTGGGATGATCTGGCCGATCGGGTGCTGGCCGGTGAAATGCTCGCGGCCGAGGAAGCGGTTGCCGTTTTGGAGTGCCCCGATGAACAGTTGCTCGACTTGCTGGCGGCCGTATATCGCGTGCGACGGCAATGGTTTGGCAATCGCGTGCAACTCTATTTTCTGATGAACGCCAAGAGCGGACTGTGTCCGGAAGATTGTGGTTACTGCTCGCAGTCGAAGTCCTCGCAGGCCGAGATCCCGCGATATAACCTGTTGAGCCGCGAGGAGTTGCTCGAAGGCGCCCGCGTGGCAGCCGAGCGGCAAGCGCGGACGTATTGCATCGTCATCTCCGCTCGAGGACCAAATGAACGGGAAATGCAGGCCGTCACGTCGATCGTCCCTGAGATCAAGGCACGCCATCACCTCAAGATTTGTGCCTGTTTGGGATTGCTCACGCCCGAGCAAGCGTACCGGCTGAAGGAGTGTGGCGTCGACCGCGTGAACCACAATCTCAACACGAGCGACTCCTATTACGGAGAGATTTGCACGACGCACAGCTTTGCCGATCGAGTGGCAACGCTTCAGGCGGTGCGCGATGCCGGCCTCGAAATGTGCTCGGGCGGGATTGTCGGCATGGGCGAGCGTCGGCGAGACGTGGTTGACATGGCCATCGCGCTGCGCGATTTGGGTGTCCAGTCAATTCCGGTGAATTTTCTTAATCCGATCGAGGGCACGCCACTGGCCGGGAGCAATGACCTCAACCCGCGTTATTGCCTCAAGGTGCTAGCAATGTTCCGGCTCGTGAATCCAGATCGCGAGATACGCATTGCAGGTGGGCGGGAGCTGCACCTGGGGAGTCTGCAAGCACTGGGCCTGTACGCCGCCAATTCGATTTTCGTTGGCGACTATCTGACAACGACAGGCCAATCCCCCGAGGCGGATTACCAAATGATCCGCGAGATGGGATTCGAGATAGGTGCGGCGGAAGAAGCCGGGCAGCGCTCCCATTGACCGTTCTTGTTGCCTGCCGTGCGTTGCGTCTCTCTATGTACCGCTGCTTAGCTATTCTAGTTTATCGGAAAAGCCATCCAGTTTCATTGATTCTACGGAACCGGCAGAGCCGATGAACGAGTGACAACAGCTACAAATATGTGGCTGGTGGACCGCGCGCGGTGTTCGCGGCGGAGCTTTCATTGCCAGCCGTGGTATGTGGAATTACTCCCAACGACACCTCTCCTTTCCCCCCGGTTGCAAGGATGCGATCATGACTCGTCGATCGTTGGCCGTACTGAGTGGACTACTCGTCGTTGCGTTATGGGCTAGCGTAGCGCAAAGCCAGTCGCCCGAGCGACAACCAACGCTGGCCGAGCGGATGGCTTCGCTGGGTCGCGGCTGGACGGAAAAAGACCAATCTTCGTCGGAGCAATCGACCAATAATTCCCACGCTTCCAAGGCGGTCCCGCAACAAGGCGTGCGGGAACCCGCGCAATCGCGGGGCGGTTTTCCCAAGATAGACACTCGATCATGGTTTTCTTCCAATTTCTTTGGTCGACGTGAGACTGAACCAGCGGCAACATCGCAACCTGCAACGACAAGCCATGGTCAGGTACCGCTCGATTCGCGAGGCAATCCCAAGCACTCCCAGCAGCAAGTGCAGAGCAATGCGGCGGCGCCTGGGCGCATTGCCGAGCGTCCTCACACCGGCTCACTCCGACAGCGTGAAGCGTTGTCTGGGGGGGCTGCATCCCCAGGTCCGGGCGGTTCGCCACAGCCAGGCGGGGCCATCGCCCCGTCGAACGTGCGACCTCGATCTACGAACGGCGTCGATTTATCTCGCGAGATCACCCGCGATTACCCGGTCATCCAGCCAGACGACCATGCCGAGACCACGGCTCGTTCGAGTTCGTCAAACACGGCGGTGGGTAAACGTTCTCGTTTGGCGGTTCGCCCCTCGCCTCAGCGTCGGACAACCGCGCAGATTGATCCGGAAGCGATGCGGCGTGAACTGGCCGGCGCCTTTCCATCCGCCACGGTCAAAACCGTGCCAGCGGAGGAAACCTCGGCGAATTCCGATATTACGCCGATCGACGAAACAGAACCGACACCGACCCTAGCCATCACCGAAGGTACTGAATCTGTCACCGAGTCGGCAACCAGCGTTGCTGGCATCCAACTCCAGCCGCGTGGTAATTCTGCCGGCTACGAGCAACCGCCACGCGACGGCGAAGCTGCATTCAAAACACAAGACAGCACCGGGAGTGCTGATTTGCACCAGGGTTTCGTGCGGCTAGGGACAACGCCGGTTGCCGGCGTGACGGCGGAGTCCGTTGCGCTTTCGACCGTTCGGCAGCGCGAAGCGTTTCGCGAATCGAGCCAATCCCTGGTTGCCGATGCCGACGTGTTGATGACACATCAGACACCAGTGATCACAACCGATATCCGTGGTCCGAAGCAGATCCTCATTGGTCGTGAAGCAACGTACCGCGTGCGGTTGCAGAACCAAGGCCAAGTGGCTGCCGGCGGTCTCATTGCCAGTATTCAAGTGCCTTCTTGGGCCGATATCGTAAATACCGTGGCAACCCACGGCACGATTCAACCATCGCGGGACGCCCAGAAGGCAGGATTGCTCGAATGGCAACTGGCTCTGCTGGAAGCCGGGGCAAGCGAAACGCTCGACGTGCGGCTGGTTCCGCGTACGAGCCAGCCGCTCGAGTTGGGAGTTTCGTGGACGCTTGAACCGGTCGGGTCGCGGGCCGTGGTTGAAGTGCAGGAGCCGAAGTTGCAGTTGGAGGTTTTCGGTCCCGAGGAAGTGCTGTTCGGCAAGCCGCAGCCGTATCGGTTGACGCTCACGAATCCCGGCACGGGAGTGGCGGAAAACGTAAAAATCGATGTGCAACCGCTGGGCAATGCCCAGACCGCAATGACCAGTCATCCGCTCGGCAATCTGCCGGCGGGTGCGAGCCGCAGTCTGGATGTGGAGTTGACTCCCCAGGAAGCAGGCAAGTTGTCGGTGAAGGCAACTGCCTCGGCCGACGGCGGACTGACTTCGGATGCCACGCGGGATGTTTTTTGTCGCAAGCCGGAGTTGACGGTCGATTGGCGCGGCCCGGAAACGAAATATGCCGGCACCGAAGCGACTCATTTCTTCCGTGTCCGCAATCCGGGTACGGCCTCCGCCGAAGACGTCACGGTGACAGTAATCCTTCCGGAAGGCGCGGAGTTGGTCAGGGCCAGTGAAGGTCAAACCTACGACGCCCAACACCACGCACTGGCCTGGCAAGTTGGCACGCTGGGTCCGGGCGACGACCGCTATATGGAACTCAAGTGCCGAGTCATCACACCGGGAAGCAACGAATTGAAGATCACGGCGTCCACGGCAACGGGCGATCTGGTGGACAGCCAGGTTGCGCGGACCAATGTTGTGGCGCTTGCTGATTTGAAGCTCGAAGTGAGCGATCCGCAAGGGCCGGTGGCAGTCGGTGATGAAGCGGTTTACGAAATCCGCGTGGAGAACTGCGGCGCGAGTGCGGCCCGGAACGTCAATGTTTTTGCCTTCTTCTCCCAAGGTGTGGAGCCGCGCGCTGTTGAAGGGGCGATGTCTAGCATGGCGGACGGCCGCGTGTCGTTTCGCCCGATCGAGGAGTTGCCGGCAGGCAAGCAACTCGTGTTGCGGATTCGAGCGCATGCAATGCAGCCCGGCACGCATGTGTTCCGAGCCGAAGTGTTGTGCTCCGATCTTGATATCAAGCTAGCGGCCGAAGAAGCGACACGGTTCTATCTGGACGAAGTCGTCGACAGCGGCAACGCACCCGGGCCGCAATCAGCCGATCGGGGCGATCGCACCGAGCCGAGAGTACGGTGAGGAGGGCATTCCCGTTTTTTCTTCAGGGGAGTGCCCGATCCGTTTGGGATTTTCTGGCCTTGGTGGGATTGGCATGCCCGCTATAATCGCCGCTCGCCGCAACGGTGCTAGCGTTTTTTCCGCGCGGCGTATCTGCCATTGCGCTCGATGCCCTTAACGGACGAGCGTGCCTGGCGTTCTTCGTTCCTCCGTCAAATCGTTGATCGCGACGATGA
>JAKEGR010000117.1 GCA_022615465.1 Planctomycetota bacterium
CACGGCCGGCCTGCCCGATCCGGACCTTCTGATCCGCACGGCTGGCGAGCTGCGGATCAGCAATTTCCTGCTCTGGCAAATCAGCTACGCCGAGATTTGGGTCACCGACAAGTGTTGGCCCGAATTCGACGAGAAAACGCTCCACGAAGCGATTCGCGATTACGCTGGCCGAAAGCGCCGCTTCGGCGGGCTGCAAAGCTGAGTACGATGTTGCCCAGCAGGAACAGCATTGCAGCCGACGATTCGGGAACGGCGGCTGAAGACACAGTGCCCGCGCTCGTCGCCATGCGGCCGAAATTGGCTTTCCACACGTCGTAGTCGGCCTGGATGGTCTTGGTGCCGAGGCCGTCACGCCACACAACATAGTCGGCCGCGTCGACGGTGCCGTTGCCGTTGAAGTCGCCGACGACCAGCGGCGCGAGGTAGGGTTGAAGGACGGCCATTGCGGGGCGATCGGCTTGATTCGGCTGGCCAAGATTTGTCGGCTCGAGCGTGAACTGATACTCTTGCCACCACGGTCCGGCCGCCCACCAGGACCAGCCCATCCACACGTCGCTGTTTGCCCGGACGTAGTTGAGCATGTTGACGAGCGTCTCGTCGCCGATACGCGGACCGTCTGGACCCGTGCCGCTTCCGATCCGCGAATTGGCCACCCCGAACTCGCCGAGGAAGGCTCGCTTGTTATGCGTCTTCAGCCACTGCGTAAAAGCGGTTAGCCGTTCGACGCCAATGTTCACGTTGTCCGGGTTCTGATCCGTGCCGATCTGAGCGGTGGCACCCGATCCATCGTGGTTGAGATACTGATGAACGTCGTAGGCGTAGTTGTTGCCCGGGTCGACCACGCCGAGCATCGCGGTCGCGTTCGGCGTGCCGTACCAGTTGTTTTGCCAGGTCCAAGCCCCCGTCCATCCGTTCCCAGGCACGAGGATGAGATTGTCAGCGCCGGTGGCGCGGATCGCGGCGATCGCGGCGTTGGCGGCCGACAGCCATTGCTCGGTCGGCATGTTGTTTGGCTCGTTCATCAGGTTGAAGATGACACGGCCATTGTTCTTATAGCGGCCAGCCAGACGCGACCAGAAATCGGCAAATGCCGTGTTGGGCACTTCGGGCGAGCCGACGATGCCCGTACTTGAGCTTTCGTAGTCGTCCAACGGCGGATAGTAGCGGGCGAAGTTGTGCGGGTCGAGAATGACGTACGAACCCTGCCCGGTGGCGCTATTGACGAACGCATCGAGGCGGCTCTGCTCGGCCGAGTTAAAAGCCGCGAACTGACTTCGCTGAAGACGTTCCCAGCGAAACGGCAGTCGGACTGTATTCATCCCCTTACCGCGGAAGTAATCGACCTCCGCGGCCGTGGGGTAGGTGTACGCATGGTTGTATTCACCCGGCCAGCCAAACTCCGGAGCGACGCCGAACTCGGCCCCGGAGAGATTCACGCCCGTGTAGAGCAACTGCGCGTCGGCAGCGGCGCCGGACGCCAAGGCCCCGACGATCGCGATGAGCAAGCCGGCGGCCCGATACGAAGCATCATTTGTCGCCATGGATATTCTCCGTTTCCCTGATTCTCAGTATAGCAGACATCCGAGGCGAGACCTGCGAAACCGCTGAAATTCGGCTGTGGTAGCGTGGACGCGGAAGCCTCGCTATAACTCATTTCGCTGATTCGCGCCACTGGCTTCCCCTGAACTTGCTTTACCGCAAGCAACCGCGTCTCCTGCATGGTTTGTTTCTGGAATGCTTGCCGCCCGTTTGATCCTCGGTCCCTTGTTCGTTGCCGCATTGGTCGGGCTGTGTTGGCTCGACTTTCATGCAGTGCGGCCCGGCACATACTTGCTGCCGCTGGCGATGGTGCTGGGTTTGCTCGGCGCGGGCGAGCTATTGACGATGTTTCGGCGGCGGGTGACGCGCGCGCAACCGCTGGCGTGGGTGGTTTATGGCGGCACGCTGCTGACAGTGCTCGCCGCCGGAGCACCCGCGTGGTTGCCCGCGGACTGGCATGGCGGCGAAGCAGTCGGGCGGCTCGGTTGGCTCGCGATGGGATTGGTTGCGAGTCTGCTGCTGGCCATGATCGGCGAGATGCAACGGTACGAAGGCCCTGGTCAGGCGACCGAAAATCTCGCATTGTCTTGCCTGGCAGTGTTGTATGTCGGCGGGCTGACTGGATTCCTGGTGCAGTTGCGGCTGCTCGGTCTCGACGTGCCGGGCAACGACGCGAAATTCGGGATGTTTGTGCTGGCATGGCTGGTGCTTATCGTCAAGCTCAGTGACACGGGCCAATACACGGCCGGGCGGATGTTCGGCGTTCACAAGCTCGCGCCTGGAATCAGTCCTGGCAAGACGTGGGAGGGCGTACTCGGCGGGTTGTTATTCGCGATACTCGGCGGATTCATCGCCATGTGGCTCGGACGACGGATGGGTGCCGGTGCTGGGATGAGTTCAACAAGTCAGCTATCCGACGGCAGGGTCTGGAGCCTCCTCGTTTATTCGCTGGCCGTTGCGGCGGCCGGTATCTTGGGCG
>JAKEGR010000118.1 GCA_022615465.1 Planctomycetota bacterium
AAGGAACTTGTGTCACCTCGGCAATCTGCGCGGTCGTCGCTGCCGCAGGCCATCGCTTGCCAAGAAACGCCATGGTGCGTAGCGCATATTCGGCAGTCTGTGAAAACAATTCTCTGCTCCAGCGGGGCACCAAGTCGACCTGATCAACCCGTGGCACGGGCGTCCCGCCCGTGGCCGTTATGGGCAGGATGCCCAAGCGTAACAAACGCACTGCTTAAGAACAATGGTTCAACCGGCAAAAGGGGAACGGTCGGGCGGCGCGCAAATCCTCCTGCGCAGGGCGTGGCGGACTGGTTTTGCCAACGAGTCACGCCCTTCGCCCGACTGCAACTACTGGTGCCCAAAAACCGATGTTCGGGGGCGTGTGTTCAACCAGGCCAGGTTGAACGCATAGTGCTGTTTGGACGAAATCAAGTGAATCACGCCGTTGGCGGCCTGGCATATCGACAGGTAGCCGCGAGGCTCGGCCGACGTGGCGCTGAGCATAAAGTGACCCGTGTTTCCACCTCCATCGAGTTCGCGAGGCGGGCCGTCGTCGGTGATCAAGCGTTGGATCTGCCAGGACCGGCCATCGTCATTGGACAGTGCGGCAAACAGTCCTGAGCCGACTCGCTCCTTGCCGCCCGCGTCGCGAAACTGCACGTGGTCTCCGAAGCTGCACAGCAGTAGCGGACCTTCCAACAATCGCAAGATGACCAGCCGTTGGCCACTGCCGAGCGGTGGGAACGGGCTGGCATGATACGTCCATGTCTCTCCCATGTTCTCCGACAGGCTCATCGGCATCTTCCCATCGATGCTGTCGCCGCGTCCCAGAGCTAACAAACATCCGTCGGCCCGTTGGGCAAAGCCTGCATGAATCCCGGCGATCCATGCGCCGGTCGCGCCTTCGGCAAATGCCGGAGCCGGCTGGTTTTCCCCAGGGTCTTTCCACATCAGACCATGATCGCGACTAACCAGTACGGCCGTACCGCCGTCTCCGCCAGTGACCGCATCACAGGGAACAAGGATCGCACCTTCCCGGGTACGGATCACCGACTCGACCGGCATGTGGTGCAGCCCGTGTTCCGGCATGATCAGGCGCGCTTTGGACCAGGTCGCACCATGATCGTTCGATGTTCGCAGCACCGTGGCCAGGCTGCCCCAGGTAGCTGCCACAGCCAGCCCGTTGAAGTGGTAGATCGTCCCCTGGGGATCCACCCACAACGCCGAAGCGTGATCGTTGCGGTCGGGGGCATCCCAGAACTCAGAGGCCGTCTGCCACTCCTCAGCACCGTACGGCAGACGGCTCGCCACGATGCCAAGCTCTCGCCCCGGTTCGTCGTGACAGGTATACCAGATAGCCAACAGATCGCCGTTGGGACAGTTCACGATCGCCGGACAGTGGTTGTGATTTTTTAATAGTGGGCAATCGCCTGGCGACGGTTCTCGAACGAAGATCCTCGGCTGATGGAAGTACGGCTTTGCAGAATCTGGACCAAACGCCACGTCCGCGGGCACCTCCTGACGCACATTGCGCGCGTTCTGGGGAGGTTCGACGGGAGGCAGTGGCGCGGTAGCAGGGGGTTCCCCTTGCACAACTCGAAAACCGATTAACCAGTTCCTGTCGTCAGGCAAGGTACCGGAACGATTGGACGAACGAAGAAACTCCAGCGTCGTCGAATGACTTCCGCCCCGCGTCACGCGGAAATCCCCATCGCCTCGGCCGACTGGGTCGATCTGGCTGTCGATCACATAAGGCCCATGCCAATCGAGACACCACTCTTCCACATTGCCGTGCATGTCACACAAGCCCCAAGCATTGGGAGGCGTCTGCCCAACCTGAAGCGAGACATTGCCGTGGGGCGTGCGTTTGTCGGGGAACCAGCTTACACCAACGTTCTTGTGAAGCGCCGAAGGCAACGTATCGCCGGTGTGATATGCGGTCGTCGTTCCGGCACGACATGCAAATTCCCATTCGGCTTCAGTGGGCAGCCGATACGGCAGGCCCTCTTTGTCACTCAGCCATCGGCAAAACGCCATCGCTTCGCGCCATGACACGAAAACCACCGCTTCATCATCTGCCTTGGAGAACCCTAATTTTCCACGAACTTTTCCGTGATCTGCATCGAACTGCTCGAACTGTGCGTTCGTCACCTCGGTAGCAGACATGGCAAACGGCTGGCTGATGGTTACCTCGTGGAGCGGACGTTCATCCCACTCCCCCTGTTCTGCACCCATCACGAATGTTCCTGGCTCGATGCGGACCATCCTGAGGCCGACTGAATTCGTGAACGTCGCGGCGTCTGGCAACTCGCCCCCTGGAACTGCTTGCCTGCCAATACCCAGCAATCCGATGGCAATCAGGCACCCAACCATCCCACGAACTGCCGAAGCTTTGTGAAGTAAGTCCATGTTGTGTTTCTCTTTGGTCTCTAAGCCATTCCAGACCACCGTGATTGTCGCCGATTGATTTGGCATTTCCAATCCCCTGGGCTAACACCCTTAGGACCAGGGCAGGTTTGACGATGTGGCAAGCTTTTCGGCCTGCCAGGTTCTCACCGAACGTTATCACCACGACAAGCCGATTTCACGGAAGAGGCGTCAATTTCGGCACACCGGTTATCACTCTCACCATGCTGGACTCGGCAACTCAAAAAACGACCTGGCCAAGCTTTTATGTCTACTACCCATCGAGCCGCCCGCAGGGGCTATGTGCTGCTGATCGCGGTAGTAACTGCCGGCTGCCAGACGACCGGCCACACGGCCTTCAACCAGCCACAGCCGGTGCCGCTCCAAATTGCGGATAGCGAGTCGCCCGATCCGGCAGTGCCTTCCGGCGGCAAGCCCATAACGGTTGGGGACTCTCTCCCTCTCCTACAGGAAAACTGCGAAGTCCAAGACGAAGTGGTCAGGTCCATGTTTTCGGTCGACGCTGGCGCTGTGCAGTCGTGGCCTGTCGTTGCCAGCGGGCAATCGCCTCGTTTGGAAATGGAGCCTTTGGTCGCCGAGGTGCTCAGCCGCCACCCGGACATTCGCTCCGCGATTGCCGCCTGGCGGGCTGCTGCGGAACGGTGCCCCCAGGAAATCTCGCTCGATGATCCGATGTTTGGGTTGATGCTGGGTCCAGGCTCGTGGGGTAGTGACGAAGTCGAAACGGCCTACACGCTGGAAGCCTCGCAGAAGATCCCCTGGCCCGGAAAACGCCAGCTTCGCGGGAACATCGCCCGCGCCCAAGCAAACGCCGCCTTCTACACGATTGATGAACAACGCCTGCGGATCGCGGAAGCAACGCGTCTCGCTTACGCCCAATATTTCCTGGCGCATCGCCAGTTGGTGGTGCTTGCCGAGTCAACCTCATTGCTCGGCGACTTCCGCCAGATCGCCATGACGAAGTATGAGTCCGCCGAGGTACAACAACAGGACGTCTTGATTGCCGACGTGGAGCTGGCCGAACTTGCCCGGCGCAGACTGGAACTGCTGCGTGCGGAGCGCGTGGCGAAAGCGAGGATCAACACGCTCCTGTTGGTGTCGCCCGCCGCGTCCCTGCCACCACCTCCGGAGAGCATGCCGGTCACTGCCGCCCTCCCTCCGGCGGATGAACTGCGAATCTTGGCCCTCGAGCAACGACCCGAGCTTGCGGCCCAGGCTGCCCAAATTCGTGCTACACGCTACTCTGCCGCCCTCGCAAGAAAAGAATTTCTTCCCGACACGGAATTGGTCGCGCGTTACGATGCCTTTTGGCAGGAAGAACCGTTACGGCCGATGGTCGGGATGAATGTCAATGTGCCAGTCTACAAGGCGAAACGGAGGGCAGCCGTGCGGGAGGCGACTGCAAAGACCGCCGAACAACAGGCAGCGATGGAAACGCGGATCAACGAAATCACCTTCCTGGTCGATGAGGCCTACCAGCGCGTGCAAGAGAGCCAGCAAACGGTTACCGTGTATCAAGAACAGATCCTGCCCAAGGCGGAACACAGTGTCGCTGCGGCTCAGGCCAGCTACGTTGCCGGCCGACTCGATTTCTTGCGGCTCATTGAATCCCAGCGCCAGTTGTTAGCGATTCAAGATCGCCATTACGAAGCGATCGCCGAACACCACCAGCGACTTGCCGAACTCATCCGGCAGGTCGGGACAGATATTCGCTAACGCGGCCTGCGGCCGCAACCAAAATGGTGGGAACGCCGTCCCTGGCGTTCCGTGAATTACGGAACGGCACGGAGGCACGTTCCCTACACGGCCTGTCGATCAACAACATGCACGCACGGCGCGCGCGCATCACACACAGTAAGACTCTGACAGCCCGCTGAAGAAGTCAGATCGGCTACGTATTGCCATTCGCTATTCGTGAGCCACCCCTGCCGCTTCTGCTTGCAAGCGTTGACGTTCAGCGACTTTGGCAAAGGGATAATAGACCAGCATGGCAATCACGATCGAGAGGCATCCCCAGACCGCGGCTTTCCAGTCCCCGCCGGTAACCAGGTAGTGGCCGATCACGGGCGGAGTGGTCCAGGGCACGTTGACAAAAGGCTTCTGGATCACATTCCAGTAGATCAGCAGATAGCTGCTGGCCGTCAGGATCAATGCGTTGAGAATATACGGAATCATAAAAATGGGATTCAACACGATGGGAAAACCGAAGAAGATCGGCTCGTTGATTTGGAAAATCTGCGTCGGCAACGAGATGCGGCTGACTTTTCGGAAGCCTGGCTCCTTGGAGTTCAGCATGATCAGGGCGAGCGCGATGGTAGCCCCCGTCCCGCCAACATTCACGAACGTAGTAAAGAACCCGTAGGCAGTCACATACGGCAACGGCTGCCCCTGGGTCATCGCCTCGACATTCACGGCCAGATATTGGAGAAAGATGGGTGCCACGATGGCGTCCATGGCGTTGTCGCCATTGATCCCGATCGACCACAGCAGCGTGACCAGAAAGGCATACATCAGAATGCCGGGCAGCGTATTCAAGGCAAACACCAACGGTTTGAAAACGGTTTGGACGATGCCGTCGATATCGACTCCCAACACAAAACGGATGATCCAAAAGACCAGCACGAGGAAGAATAGCGGGGTGAGAGAAAGAAACGACTCGTAGACAATCGACGGCACATTGTCTGGCAGTCTGATGACGACATTCTTGTCGGTGAAGAA
This sequence comes from Planctomycetota bacterium, assembly GCA_022615465.1. Lineage (GTDB taxonomy): Bacteria > Planctomycetota > Planctomycetia > Pirellulales > Lacipirellulaceae > JAKEGR01. The sequence goes on from JAKEGR010000118.1 coordinate 5,128, forward strand.
TTTTTGCACCCGAACGGTGATCAGCGCGAGGAGAATCGCGGTGAACAGCCCCTTCGAACCGAGGCCATCCATCGAAAGGCTTTGATCCTCGAGCTTGAGCTGGATCATCAGAAAAATCACCGTGGCCATCGCGGCGCTCACGATGGCTTCCTGCTTAAACTGTTTCCCCAGGTCATAAGCAACAAAGAAACAGGCAAAGACGGCAAGCAATCCAAAGGTGGCAGTCACCGGGATTTGAAGAAGCGGGAGATAGGGTGCGACCAACTTTTCCCAACCCGCGATTGGAAAAAAGGAGAGGATCGTGAAGAACCCGCCTATAATCGTCAGCGGCACGATCGACACCATCCCGGCGCGAATGGCTGACAAGTAGGTGTTCTCACTCAGCACCGTCAATGCCGGCACGACATGTTTGTTCAACAACTCAGTCGCTTGGTTCACTGTGCCTCCTTCAATGGCATGGAATGCCCAAATCAATGTAGCGGATTCACGGAATAATGAAAACCTTGCGCGAACCACACGCCGATGGATCAACCACTTCTTCAACAGACTGCTAGGCACACCGGCCCGTTTTGTGGCACAATAATATCTTACGCCCCTTGCACGCTTTTACCTGGAAGGTGAAGCCTAACTCCACGGCAGCCGTTCGATGACCATCAACGCCTCCGTAATGTGAAAAAACCATGTCTCGAAAAACTTTGCCCTTGGATCGTCTCGCACTCCTTGGCGGCAAACCTGCCTGCGACGGTGCATGGCCGATCTGGCCGATCCACAACGAAACGGAAGAGACCGAACTGCTGGAGGTACTGCGGTCGGGCAAGTGGTGGTTCGGCGAGAAGGTGCGCCGCTTCGAACGCGAATACGCTGCTTTCCAAGGCGCAGCATACGGCGTTAGCTGCACCAACGGCACCACCGCGATCGAGATGGCTTTACGGGCTTTGGGCGTTGTGGCCGGCGACGAGGTCATCGTGCCGCCCTACACCTTTGTTGCCACGGCCAGCACTGCGATCACGGTCGGCGCCATCCCCATATTCGCCGACATCGACCCCGATACGCTATGTCTCGACCCACTCGATGCAGCCCGCAAAATTACCGCACGCACCAAGGCCATCGTGCCAGTCCATGTGGGCGGGCGGATCGCCGACATGGAAGCCATCAATACACTAGCCAAGCAATACGACCTGACCGTGATCGAAGACGCCGCGCATGCCTGGGGGAGTCAGTGGAAAGGCCGCGGGGCCGGCACGTTGGGTCGATGCGGCACGTTTAGTTTTCAAGTTTCCAAGAACATCACGGCGGGGGAAGGTGGAATCCTTGTGACCGACGACGAGGATCTGGCCGACCTCTGCCGCAGCTTTACTCATTGCGGACGGACCAAGCAGGGTGCCTGGTACGATCACGACAATCTGGGAAGTAATCTGCGTTTGACGGAATTTCAGGCCGCGATTCTGATTGCCCAACTCACACGGATCGAGGATCAGCTACGCCGTCGCGAGCACAATGCGGCCTTGCTCGATCAAGCGCTCAGCGGTGTTCCGGGAATTCGCTTGCTTGCCCCAGCGCTGGAGATGACACGCCGCAGTTATCACATGGTTGTCTTCCGCCTGGAAGAAGAAGTGCTGGGCATCTCACGCGCGACGTTTCTCAACGCCTTGCAGGCGGAAGGGGTGCCTGCGTCAGAAGGGTGGTACCGGCCC
>JAKEGR010000119.1 GCA_022615465.1 Planctomycetota bacterium
GAAAGTCGTCGGCAAGTTCGTCGAGTTCTTTGGGCCGGGCGCATCGACGATGCCTGTCGCGGATCGGGCGACCATCGGCAACATGGCGCCCGAGTACGGCGCGACGATGGGTTTCTTTCCGGTCGACGACCAGACGCTCCGCTTTCTGCGCCAGACTGGTCGCACCCGTCAAGAAGTCGATCTCGTCGAACGCTACACGAAGGAGCAAGGGCTGTTTTGCACGGAGAACTCGCGACTGCCGACGTATACCAAGATCATTCGGCTCGATCTGTCGACCATCGAGCCGTGCCTGGCTGGTCCCAAACGTCCCCAGGATCGCGTACCGCTGGCTCGGATGAAGCAAGCGTTTCGCGAGACGCTGCGCGCACCGATCGCCAGCCGCGGCTACGAACTGGACGATGCCGCGCTCGCGCGCACTGCGACCGTCGTCGGCAGCGGCCGCTCGTCGACGATCACCCACGGTGCCGTGGCGATTGCCGCCATTACCAGTTGCACCAACACGAGCAATCCGTCCGTGATGGTGGCGGCGGGGCTGCTGGCGCGAAAAGCGGCCAGGCTAGGGCTGACCGTGCCTCCGCACGTAAAGACGAGCCTGGCGCCCGGTTCGCGCGTCGTCACCGATTACCTGCAAAAGGCCGGACTCGATAAGGACTTGGAGCAGGTCGGCTTTTATACGGTCGGCTACGGCTGCACGACCTGCATCGGCAACAGCGGCCCGCTACCCGAGCCGGTTCGTGCGGCCATCAAGGAGGGGGGCCTCGTGGCGTCAGGAGTGCTCTCGGGCAACCGTAACTTCGAAGGCCGGATCAATCCCGATGTCAAAGCGAATTACCTCGCCAGTCCGCCGCTGGTCGTTGCCTATGCCCTGGCTGGGACCACGGACATTGATCTCGTCCACGAGCCGCTCGGCACCGGCCGCGACGGCAAGCAAGTGTACCTGCGCGACATCTGGCCGACGCACGAGGAGGTGCAGCAGGTCGTGGACCACTGCGTGCTCCCCGAGATGTTTGTCCAGCAGTACACCGACATCTGGCACAAGAACCCAAAGTGGAACGCCATCGAAACGAGTGATGATGAACTGTACCGATGGGATTCTTCCAGTACCTACATTCAAGAGCCGCCCTTCCTGATGGACCTTGCATCCGAGCCGGGACCAATTCAGCCGATCCACGGCGCACGATGCCTGGCCGCCCTGGGCGATTCGGTAACGACCGATCACATCTCGCCGGCTGGCTCGATCGCCAAGGACAGCCCCGCTGGCAAGTATCTCATCACTCAAGGCGTTCAGCCGAAGGACTTCAACAGCTATGGCAGCCGGCGGGGAAACGACCGCGTGATGTCCCGTGGCACGTTTGCCAACATTCGCATTCGCAACCTGCTCGCTCCTGGCACGGAAGGCGGCGTGACACGCCACTTGCCCGACGGCGCGCCGATGTCGATCTACGACGCGGCGATGAAGTACCGCGAGGAAGGCGTACCGCTGGTGGTGCTGGCGGGAGCCGAATACGGCAGTGGTTCGAGCCGCGACTGGGCCGCCAAGGGGCCGTTCCTGCAAGGCGTGCGGGCAGTTCTGGCCACGAGCTACGAACGTATTCATCGCAGCAATCTGGTCATGATGGGCATCCTGCCGTTGGAATTTGAACTGGGCGCAACATGGCAATCGCTTGGGCTTACCGGCGAGGAAGTGTTCGACATTCCAGAGCTGGGCGACCCATTGCAGCCGGGTCAGAAGATCAAGGTGGTCGCCAAGACAGCCGGTCGAAAGAGCAAGGAGTTTACAACCAAGGTTCGGATCGACACGCTCGTGGAACTGGATTACTATCGCAATGGGGGTATCTTGCAAACCGTGCTGCGCAAGCTGCTGAAGGCATAGGCGTCGCGGAGCAAGGGTTCGGGGCGCGCCATGCCGATTCAACTCGAATGCCCTGGCTGCAAAGCGTCACTCTCCGTGCCCGACGAACTCGCGGGCAAGGCGGGTAAGTGCATTCACTGCGGTCAGCGCGTTGTCGTTCCCGGGGTGGAGGGCAAGTCGATTGGCGGGAGTGGCATGCTGTTTGAATCGACGCCGGAAGCGATGGTTCGCGAGCTGTCGCGGCGGCAGGACAGCGCCATGCTGCTTGTGTTCCGACCTGCTGAAGAAAATGGTTCGTACGATCTGACCGAAGTCGCCGACAGCGAGATCAAATGCATCGTCACGGAAGACATCGATGCGGCGCGGTTCGCCCAACTCATCGGGAGCATCGAGAAACGATTCGCATCACGAAAGAAGAAGGCCGCGACCATCGCGCCGCGGGAACAGCCGTTCGAGTTGAAGGGCGACCGGCTCGGAATGAGCCTCGATGAGTTCAAGTCAAAATATGCCCGCGATGCCGAAGGCACATCGGCAAAATTGCCACTCTCTTCCGACGCTGCCTGGGGGCCGAACAAAGCGTCGCTGTGCTGCGAACCGTGGCATCGGGATGCCGGAATCGTTCACGCCCGGATCGACCTTCCGGCGGAAGACAATTCGCCGAGCGTCGCCGGCGTAAAGACCGACCTGCTGCTGTATCATTTCGTGGATGGCAAGTTGTTTCGTATTACGGCGATCTTTCCGACGGATCAGTTTCACGTGGTGAGCGAAGCGGCTGTAAAGAAATATGGGCCGGTACTGCGGGAGATCCAAAAACCGCGACAGCTTGTGTGGGAGAACGCCGTATCGGAAATTGTGCTCCTGCGCGGATCGGTCCATCCGCCGGTGCCTTCGGAATTGCACGTGGTTCACAAGGAACTTCTCGTCGAGGCCGAGTCGCGGATGCCACACGGGGTGGAGGATATTTGAACCGGTCCCGCTGTCGGTTCACGCCGCCCAATGCGTCGGGGCCGAAAACATGGAATCCAGACCGCTGATTCCGGCCGCCTCACTCCGCGGCCAAGGCAAGAGTCCATTGGGCGATCTGCTCACGGTGACGTCGAAAAGTATCGACGTCGATCCATGTGTGGCCGAGCATGCGGTCGCCCTGGCGGAGGAAATCGCGGCTTTGAACAAAGGATTCGTCCGAAAGTTCCATGATGTCGCGCAGGGCGATGCGGAGTGTTGCCTCGGCTTCTTGAACAAGCTCGCTCTTGGTTCCGGCCTGGCGATGCCGCTGAATCTGATCTTCGAGCAGCACGATGGCCGCCGCGTCTTCTAGCCCGTCGCGGACGGCCTCCCATCGCACGCTTGGCACGGGCAGTTCTCCAGGATAGACCAACGCATATTCATCGTTGATGGTTTTCCCAGGGAACCAATGGTCAATGTCCGTTGTGCTATGGGTCCAGAAACCGATGCCAGTCAGGCCGAAATACTTGGCACGCCAGGCGTTGGCCCGGTTGTAACGCAGCGGCGACAGCGATTTGACCTGTGAGACGCATTCGTAGGACCAGACGGTCTTGGCGCGCAGGATGCGTTCGATCCGCGGATCGCCGGAGAGCAATCCTGAAACCAGATGCATGTTCGGCGCCCACACATCCACCAGTGGCTCGATCCGCTCGAAATCCTTCCATGACAAGCCTGGCACGGGATCCGTGTAGGTCAGGAGTTTTGGGTCTGCTTCGCGGAACAGTTTTCCGGCGTCAAGCAGGATGGCCACGTTCGGGCCGTAATCGAGGCCTGGTTCGTCCAACAGGTAGAACGCGTAGTCCGGGTATTCCCGACCGCGTTCCCGCAAGTGATCTCGCAGCGCGCGGATGTATTCGATTTCGTAGCCCCGCTTCTTTTCCTCGGTCGTCGGAGCGGCAAACTCGATGGGTGGATGATTCAAGTGAAAGAGAATCTTGCCTCGGCGGTCCAGGCGGTTGAGTTCCGCATCCAGCGTGGTCCAATCAATGCTCAACGGACCGTTGGCATTCAGGCGGGCCGGCGGGATGATCGACCGCGGGAAAACATTGACCCCATGCCGGCTCATGTCATCAAGCACTTCCTGGCTTCGCGTGGGGAACCAGCGATTCGGGACGTAATCCCAAGTGCATAACGTCAGCGGAAACTCGCGAGGCAAGCGGATGTCCAACACCTCCAGAACAAGAGGAATCTCGGTCTTTTCCGAATCAGCATCAAGCGGAGTGACGGTGACGTGGCCGGTGTATTCGCCTGGCTCCGCGCCGCGTGCGTCCACGCTGATCCAGATTTTTGCGGATCGCTGAGCAGGAATCGTAATCAACCCGGCATCTCCCAAGGTCGGCAAGGCGTCGGGAACCTTTTCTCCATTGACCGAGCCGGTCGGAACCACTTCACGCAGTAGGATGCTTCCGCCAAACGCCGCACCGTCCTGACGGGCGGGGCGAGATAGCACAACCCTTGCCCGGGTCGATTCGTTGCGAGTCGAGGCCACGATGAATGCGCCCTGATCGGCCTCGTCGAGGTAGAGCGTGTTCACGGAAACCCGATCCTTGTCACCCTCCTTGGTTTCGCCCGCGACCGGAGCCAGCCTGATTTCGTTCATGGAGCCGTATGGCTCGGTAGACCAAACTCTCAGACCGCCGGAAGTTGGAGGGGTCCAAGTGCCAGTCGGTGCCGATGGCATTGTCCAGGATTCCTCAGCCAGCAGCTTACCAGCGGCATCGGTTGCCGTGGCTTGCACCATCCCTTCACCTTTACCGATCACGGGAGGCAAAGGCACTTCGAATCTTGACTGTGTAGTCA
>JAKEGR010000120.1 GCA_022615465.1 Planctomycetota bacterium
CCGCCGGAGCTTTTGGACAATGTTGGCTGGCTCCGCGGACAAACCGATCTTCCGATCTGCATCGGCTTCGGCATCAGCCAGCCGGCCCATGTGAAGCGGCTCGCGCCAGTGGCCGACGGGCTGATCGTCGGCTCGGCGATCGTCCGCCGCATTGCCACGGCCGCCGAGCGGCCGCGCGGCCAGGTGCTGGCCGAAGTGGGCGAATATGCCGCCGAATTGCTCGCTGCACTCGAATGATGCTCCCATCGCCCCGCCATCCTGGCCCGTTTCAACAGATGGCCCAGGCTGCGTAGCGGGTCATTCTGGGTTCCCCGGCGTTTCCGATTCGAAGTCTTTCCACTTCATGGCCCGGCGGAACGGCTCGATGCGGAGCATGATCTCGCCGTTCTGGAATAGACGCACCGTGCCGGTCGATTCGCTCACGGCGATGGCAATCGCCGACGTGGCTCGGCTGATTTCGGCGGCAGCCCAGTGGCGGGCGCCAAATCCCTTGGGCAGCGAGAGCTCGGTGGCCCGCGGCGCGGAGACCTGCTGCGCCCCCGCAACCACCGCACCGTCCGAGGACACGACGAACGCACCATCCAGTTGGGCGATCTCCTTGATTCCGTCGCGCACCTTCGCATCCATTAAATCGCGTTCCGAGCGGCTATAGCCTCGGATCGGATCGAACCCCATCGGTCGGCAGTAACCGAGCACCTTGCGATGGTCGCCGACCACCAGCAGCGTGCCAACCGGCTTGCCTTCCCGTCCTTCGCGGCCGATGTCAACTGCCAGGTCGACCACTGTCTTGAGCGTTTCCAACGGAATCCGCGTCTTGAACTGGCGCAGGTCGCGCACGGTCAACTGCCCCAAATGCTCGCCGAGGCGAATGATGCTGAGCGTGTCGATCGCTTCCGGCTCGAATCCGCTGTAGACCGAGACCACCGTCGCGCCCGGCGGCAGAAGCTCATCCGCCACGGCTTCCAGCAGGGCCTGCGTCAGCCGCTCGTACACCGGTATCTCGGCCTGCATGTTGAGCACGATCTTGTCGAAATCATCACCAGCCCCTTCCAGGGTTTCCGCGCTATGACCAGCCAGGATGACCGCGTGCTCGCCTGTCGCCTTCCGGAACTGTACCCAGTCGGTCGGGCGTTCCATCAGGAACAGCATCGCATCTGCTTCATGAGCCGTAGCCAGGCGATCGGCCAACTCACAAAACGTCTGCAATTGTTCGGTGAATTTTCGTGCGACGGGCATGGCACTTCCCTCTGGCCACGAGCAACAAACCCTGCCGGTGGCAATGTAACCCGCTGTTCCACTCCGCACAATGCGAAAGGCGGCCACCCACGGAATGCTGGCCGCACCGGAACGACCGTGTAAGTATACGGCGCAATCAACAGGCAATCAGGCCGTGTTGCCGAACTGCTTTCGGCCTTGAGAAATGATCGGTGTCCGATCCTCCGATCAACGGCCGGGACAGTTGCCGACCGGTCGTCTCCTCTCCAGCCGCCGAGGCGGAAACCGCCGCAATCATTATCGCTGGCTTGTGCGGCTGCGTGTGCGGCGGGCAGCCGGCTGGCTGTTTTTTGATTTCGGGGATGCAATACTCTCCACTGTGTCGTAGGGCCGGAATACGCGTTCGTCGTAACGCAACAACGCATGAATGGCGTGGCTCCTCGGGCCCATTTCCCACTCATGATCGTATTCCGTGGAGAGCAGAGTGGCCAGGTAATTCACCGCGGAGACCATCCGCTGCGCTCGCAGCTCATCATCGCTCTGCGTGTACACCAACCATTCGAGAATGTGGCCCGTGGTCTTGATACGGCGGTCGATGTCGTCCTCGTCGCCCCGACCCTGAAACCACTTGGTGCTCAGGCTGCCATCGCGATTTTGCAGACGGAACGCAAGCTGTTCGTAGTTCTCGACAAACTCGGCAGCCTGCAAATACTCGCCGTCGAGCGGCTCGCCGCGCCGCTGCCGCGCTTTCACCGCCAGGCTCAAGCCCCCCAGGCGATGCGTTCCGCCACAGGCCGTGCTGTTGCTGCGAATCGGCTGCGCCATCTCCTCGCGGATCAGCCGCGGTATGTCCCATTCCAAACCCTCGTCGTTCACCCACCGGTCATTCAAGTCGAGGTACTGCGTGAAGGCGATTAGCTTGAATGACAGTTCCGTTTTCGGATAGCAGGTTTTCTTCTCTGCTTCGATCAGATCGCGTACGGTAAACGGCTGATTGCCGACCCGAATCGGATATTCCGGCGAGACGCGACACTGAGCCAGCATCGCCAACAGCTGTCCTTGATGACCTTGCAACCCCGGGCCTAGCTTGACCCGCAGATCGCCCTCGGGGGACGCGTACAGAAGCGTCAATCCCTTGCACGGTCTGTTGTAGCACAGCCAGCCCACCAACGTGACCGGGTTGCCGCTCGGGCCGTCTTGGTGAATGCGGCTATCCAGTTCGTAGGCCAGCATCGCGTGCATCGATTGCCAGGGATCGTTCTCACGGCTATTGAGCGATTTGCGAGAATATCCTTTCAACACGCCGCGAACCTTGCCGCGCAGATTCATCAGTTGCCGGGGCAATGGCGGCAGCGGTTTCGGCTCGGGCTGGGGAACGACGGTGATCGGCGTATCCGAAATTGTCACCGGCAGACTGCTGCGCGTTTCCGTGGCACTCTCCTTCGCGGCGTCGGCTGCATCACGAGGACCGCTGGACGACTCGGCCGGCTCGGATCGCTTCCCCGCCGGAACATCGGCAGTCATCCCGTCGGCATTGGAAACCTCCGCCGAGTCCCGGTGCGGATCGTGCCTTGCCGTGTCGGTACTGGGCGAGGAAAGGCCCTCGCCGCTGGTCAACTCGTCGTTCTCACTTCCGTCGAGGTTACTCTCGATATGTCTTGTCGCGGATCGACCCAAGGCATCCTCTTCCGGCACCTTGGCACCCGCAGCGCCTC